>NZ_JBHVPD010000026.1:0-96492 GCF_042887525.1 Kitasatospora sp. NPDC057936 | reverse complement strand
GGGCCCGATCCCCCGACTACGGCCCCGCGGCCCTTGTGCTCACGTCTCTCGGGCGACCGGCTTGGGGTAGATCCGGGCGGTGGTGAACAGCGGACGGTCCACGACGGTGACGGAGTGGACGGACCAGTCCGCGATGTCGCGCCCCGCGGGACGCATGCCGAGCCACTCCCGCGCCCAGCAGAACGGGCGGCGGCCGTAGCGCAGGACCTCGCGGCAGTGGTCGAAGGCGACGTCGACCGGCAGGCCGCCGTCGGCCAGACCCCGGGCGCAGCCGGAGTCGAGGACGAGGCCGCGCCCCATGAGGGCGCGGCTGGCGAGCCACAGTTCCTCGACGGTGCCGATCACGCGGCCGTCCGGGAGGGCGAGGGGCAGGGGCATGGTGGAGCGCGTGAGCGGCCGGCTGATCGGGACGGGCGCGATCATCGGCCGCTCCGGCGTCGTGGCGCGGTGGCCGAGGGGTGCGAGGACTCCCTGCCAGGCGGCGGCGGTGAGCGTTGGGGCCATGGCCGCACGGTAGGGCCGTCGACCGGCCGCGGGTGCGCATACGCGCCGTCGGCGGGAAACGGTGTGACCGGGCTTCCCCCGCTCGGCCGTGTCCCACGGGCGGGTGGGGCGGCCCGGGAACCTCGACGCTCGGGCGCGGTCGTCCGCACTGGCTGATCGTCAAATCACCGCGGGCGACGCGATGATGCGCATCGCTTACTACGTGGCGCGTAGTTCGCAGCGCGTAGTATGGTCCTCCGTCGGATCGAAAGGAGCGACGACATGCAAGCCAACGACGCCCAGACGCTCGTGCTCTGCGCGCTGGCCGACGGGCCGCTGCACGGGTACGCCGTCAACGCGGCGATCGAGGAGCTGACGGGGGAGCGGCTGGGGCCCGGCAGCCTGTACGGGGCGCTGGCCAGGCTGGAGTCGAAGCGGCTGGTCGAGCCGCTCGACGGGCAGGGGCGCCAGCGGCCGGTGCAGTTGACGGCCCTCGGCCGCGAGGTGCTGGAGCGCGAACTGCGCGCCATGGCCCGGGTCGCGGACGCGGGACTCCGGCGACTGGGGGTGAACCCCGCGTGAGCGTCGTCGCCCGAGGCCTGGTCAGGCTCTACCCGGACGCGTTCCGCGAACGCTGGGGTTCGATGGTGGAGGACGAGGCCCGCGGCGCGGGCTGGAAGTCCTGGCCCAACCTTGCCGTGGGCATCGCCGACATGTGGCTGCACCCGGCGGTCTGGCCCGCCGACTCACCCGCGCAGCGCCAGCGGCGGGTGGCCACGATGGGCATCACGGTCGCCCTCGCCGCCTGGTTCCTCGGTCACCTGGCCGCCGAACAGGCCGACTCGCTGCCCGCCGTCGGCGTCCGGGAGGCGGTCATGCAGGGCTGCACCACGCTGCTGCTGCTCGGCATCGCCCTGGTCGCACCCCGCCCCCGGCCCACGCCGGGCGCCGCGATCACGCTGCTGGGCTGGGCGGTCCGCCGCCTCGCCGCACCGACACTGCTCGGCACCGCCGTCGTCATCCTGGTGCACAGCGGTGTCGACGCGGACGCCTCGCCGCCCACCCTGCGCACCGCCGTGCTCGCCGCCTGGTGGATCGCCCTCGGCCTCGGCGCCGTCCAGATCCCGCGGATCTTCACGGGTGTCGGCGCGGACGCCGTCGTGCCACCCGGCACCGGCCGCCTCCGGGCCGGCGTGTGGACCCTCGCCGGCGCCAGCGCCACCGGTGGCGCCACCATCCTCGGCGTCTCGCTCACCGGCCTCCACCTGCTCGGCGTCGGCATCGGCGCGGGCCTGCTGCTCCTGACGGGGGTGTGCGCCGGCACCCTGCGCGATCTGCGGGACCTGCCACCGGCGTCGTGATCCGGTGCCGCGTCCGGCCTCGACCGCGCTCCACTCCAACCCACTCGGACGGTGCCCATGCCCGACCTGCTCCGCTCCCTCTACACCCGCCGGCTGCGCCGCGAGGTCATGGCGGGCCCACTGCCCCGGCACGTCGGGCTGATCATGGACGGCAACCGCCGCTGGGCCCGGCAGATGGGCATGGCCGACCCGAGCCTCGGGCACAAGGCCGGCGCCGACCACGTCGAGGAGGTGCTCGCCTGGTGCGAGGCCCTGGGGATCGACCACGTCACGGTCTTCGTGTGCTCGACCGAGAACCTCCAGCGCCGCGGCGACGCCGAAGTCGCCTACCTGATGGGGCTGATCGAACAGGTGGTCACCGACCGCCTCACCCGACCGGACGCCCGCTGGCAGGTGCACCTCGCCGGCCTGACCGACGCGCTGCCCGACAGCACGGCCCACGCCCTCAAGGGGGCCGTCGAGGCCACCAGCACGTGCACCACCGGCGCCCATGTCACCCTGGCCGTCGGCTACGGCGGCCGCCAGGAGGTCGTCGACGCCGTGCGCGACCTCATGTACGCGCGGGCCGAAGGCGGCGCCTCGCTGACCGAGGTCGCCGACGCGCTGACGGTCGACGACATCGCCCCGCACCTGTACACCGCCGGACAGCCGGACCCCGATCTCGTCATCCGGACCAGCGGCGAACAGCGGCTCTCCAACTTCCTGCTCTGGCAGAGCGCTTACTCGGAGCTGTACTTCTGCGAGGCCTACTGGCCCGCCTTCCGCGAGGTCGACTTCCTGCGCGCCGTCCGCAGCTTCGCCGCCAGGCAGCGGCGCTACGGCGGCTGAGCATCCACGCATCCACCGATGGGGGACCGATGAAGAACCCTTCCAGCACCACTCCGCCGCTCTACGACTCGATCGGGGCCGGCTACCGCGACACCCGCCGTCCCGACCCGAGGCTGGCCGCACTCATCGGCCGGGCCCTCGCCGGAGCCCGCACCGTGGTCAACGTGGGCGCCGGAACCGGCTCCTACGAACCGGCGGACGCCGACGTCACGGCGGTCGACCCGTCCCGGGTCATGCTCGACCAGCACCCCGGCGCGACGAAGGTGCGGGCCGCCGCCGAGCGCCTCCCGTTCGCCGACGGGCGGTTCGACGCGGCGATGGCGGTCATGACCGTGCACCACTGGCCCGACCTGGAAGGCGGGCTGCGGGAACTGCGCCGCGTGTCCCGACGCCAGGTGGTCTTCACCTGGGACCCGGAGCACCGCCCGGAACTGTGGATGATCAGCGACTACCTGCCGCAGATCCGCGAGCTGGAGCACGCCCGGTTCACACCGCTGTCGACGGTCGCCGAGACGCTCGGCGCACACACGGTGCTCCCGTTCCCGATCCCGCACGACTTCACCGACGGCTTCCAGATCGCCCACTGGCGCCGCCCCGAACGCTTCCTGGACCCCGTCGTCCGGCGGGCCAGCTCCACCTTCGCCCAACTCCCCGCCGACGTCGTCGAACCGGCGATCGCCAGACTGCGCGCCGACCTCGCCTCCGGCGCCTGGTCCCGCCGCTACGGCCACCTGCTCGCCCGCGACAGCGTCGACTACGGCTACCGCCTGCTGATCGCCGGCGGCGAGCCCCCGGATCCGGGGGACCTCGCATAGTGCCCCGACGTGCAGATCCGGAAGGGGAAGTCGTGCCGCTCGGGTCACTGGCAGTTCTGCACGTGCGGGTGGTCGTACGAGGCCGTGCACACGTACAGCTGCAGGGCGCCGCTGCGGCCGATGTCGAGCTGCGTCGCGTTGGCGGGGCCGAGGGAGTGCAGGCCGGTGTAGCCCGCGTCCTCCAGCGGCTGCCAGCTTCCGCTGCCGCCGTCCCACTCGCTCCCGTCGATGGTCAGCAGCGGCCGGACGTCCGAGCCGCACTCGGTGCAGGCCATGGGGAACGGGTCGGAGAAGCTCCACGGTGCGTGGCCGCCGACCTTGCAGCCCGGAGCGACGCCGAGGTCGTACTGGTAGACGAGGCCGTGCCGGTCCTCCCAGGCGACGAGCCGCTCCGCCAGCTCGTCCGGGAGCTCGTGCGGTGCCGGGTACTCGGTGACCGTCTCGGGGTGCAGGACGCACGCCTCGGGCAGGTAGTGGTCGTTGCCGATCACGGACGGCTGCGGGGCCGCGGTGAGCGGGTCGGTCACGTCGGCGGCGCTCCGCCAGCGCAGTTCGGTGCGGGGCAGGTAGTCGTCGTGGTCGAACGGGCACCAGAGCACCTGCAGCAGGTCGGTGCCCTCCGGGCGCGGAAGGCCGGGTACGTCCGCCGCGTCGAGCTGGGCCACCGGGACCATCGGGACCGGGCCGTCCTGGGGAATCCGCTCCCGGTCGCCGATGCGGTCGACCGTCGCGCGCTCGTCCGGGGTGAGCAGGTCGGCGCCGTCCTCCCGGGGGCGGCGCCACGCCTCGGCGAGGATGCGCCGCCGCAGCCGCACGTCCTCGGGCGAGGAGCCGACGTACGAGGGGCCGGTGTGCTCCGGGCAGGTCGGCCACGGCTCTCGCGCGGGCCACAGCAACGGGCCGCCGATCGAACTGTCCGCGGCGGTCGGCCGGCCCGCGCGGGGGTGGAGCCGTACGGTCGTACGGGCCAGCGGCGTGAGCTCGGGGAAATGCACTGTGACATCGACCGGGCGCGGCGGAGTGGTGCGGCTCATGGACGAGACGATAGACGCCGGAGGCCGCCCGTCCGCGCGGGGGTTCGCGCGGTGGACGGCCTCCGGGTTTCGTCAGCGGGGAGTTCGGAGACCCGCTGCCCCCGTCACGAACCGGCGGGAAGGAGTGCGACGAGCTCGCCCAGGACGCGGGCCGCCGGGGCCGGGTCGACCAGCCACTTGAGGTGGCTGCTGGTGAGCGTGCGGACGTCGTACGGGTTGTCCGGCGTGAGTGCGTCGGCCTCGCGGATCATCCGGTCCTGGACGGCGAGCGGCAGGCTGGTGTCCTCGGTCAGCCGGACGTACGTCCTCGGGATCCGGCCCCACGTGTCGCGCCGGGCCCGGTCGTCCTCGGTGCCGGCGTCGAGGTTCTCGTCGGGCTGGAAGGTGTTGAGGAGGGCCATGAACTCGTCGTCCGTGCCGTCGGCGAGGAAGGCCGCCTTGAAGCCCGCGAGGGCGCCCGGGTCGGCGGTGCGGAAGTTGGAGCGCAGCAGGCCCAGTTCGGCCGGGTTCGCGACCATCGCCGCGCCCATCGCCGCGAGGTCGACCGTGGCCATCTCGGGCTCGGCGTAGTAGGCCCCGACGGTGAGGTCGACGGGGGCCCACGAGGAGACGTAGACGATGCGGTCGATCAGGTCGGGCCGCTGGTTGGCCGCGACGGTGGCCGTCATGCCTCCGCGGCTGTGCGAGACGAGGATGACGGGCCCGTTCCGCTTGGCCCGCTCCAGTATCCCGATGAGGTGTGCGGCGTTGTCGGCGAGCGTCACGCCTTTGATGGCTCCGGGCTCGGTGGCGAGCGCTGCGAGGTCCTGCGGTGCCTGGTAGGCGCGCGGGTACGTCGCGGCGAACCCGTGGCCCGGAAGGTCGACGGCGACCGAACGGTGTCCGAGGAGGCCGAGTTCGGCCTGGAGCGGGGCGAAGGCGAAGGAGTTCGAGAAGGCTCCGTGAACCAGTACGAACGTCGGTTGCATCTGCTGGTGACTCACTTTCAGGTCCTCTGCGGCGTGGACCGCGCACGCGTCGCACGCGCGAACGGCCGTCCACGATCCGATGATTCAGAGTACTCAACGGAAGATCATCCGCACTACCCGCACGGTACGGCCTCCTTGGACTCGACGCTCCCGAGCGCGGCGGGGTCGGCGCCCAGCGCGTCGAGGGCGTCCGGCCAGGCGGTGTCGCCGGGGTCGAGTGCGGTGCGGAGGTAGGCCCACGTGAGGTGCCGGACGGCGGCGACCCGCTCGGGGTTCTCGTCGGTGGTCTCGGCGACGTCGTAGCCCGAGATGCCGCCGAGGCCGTGTTCCGCGTCGAACAGGGTAAGCAGCGACTTGGGACCGGGGGAGAGGGTGTACGGGTCGGTGTGCCACTCGGGGCCGCGGACGGTCAGGTGGGTGGAGGCGTCCTTGTCGCCGGCGACGACGAGCGCGGGTGTCGTCATCGTGGAGAAGTCGGTGGTCAGGAAGAACGGGGCGGTGCGGGCGAAGGACTCGGTGATCGCGTCGCCGCCGCGGCCGGGTGCGGCGAGCAGCACGCCTGCCGTGATCCGGGGGTCGGCGAGGTTCACCTCCGCTCCGGTGTCCGGGTCGGTGAGCCGGGCGCCCAACAGCAGACTCGCGGTGTGCCCGCCCATGGAGTGGCCGGCGACGGCGATCTTGGTGTGGTCCAGGCGCCCGGCGAGCTGCGGGACGGCGGCCTCGATCGCGTCGAGCCGGTCGAGGATGCGCGACATGTCCTCGGCCCGGGATCGCCAGTGGAGCGGTGCCCCGGGGGTGTCGGGGTCGAGGGTGCCGCTGAGGGTCCGGGAGCTGAGGTGGGTCGGCTGGATGACGGCGAAGCCGTGGGCCGCCCAGTAGTCGGCGAGCGGGGCGTAGCCGTGCAGGGAGGAGAGGTGGTTCGAGGGGCCGTGGCCGTGCGAGACGAGGATGATCGGGAGGTCGGTGCCGGTGGTGGGCGCGGAGACGCGTACCTCCAGGTCGACGGCGCGGCCGGGAACCGGCAGCGTGACGGGGCTGACCGACAGAACAGGGCTGGCCGAGAGGCCGGGAGCGGCCGAGAGAGCGGGGGTGGACGGTGAACTCATGATGAGGTCCCTTCGATGGCCTCCCGCAGCCGGTCCCGTCGAGACAGCAGGAGACAGCACGAGACAGCGCGAGACGGCGCGGAAGCGGTCGGGAGCGTTCGGCTCAGACTGGTGCCTTGGCACTAGACTGAAACCGGAACGCGGTTCCGATTCAGGATGCGGAACGTGGTTCCGTTTTGTCAACGGCCGTCGGGAGGAAGACGTGGAACCCATCGCAAGCCCGTCCGGGGAGCCGCCCGCCCGCGGCAGGCGCGCCGACGCGCTGCGCAACCGGCAGACGCTGCTCGACGCCGCCGCCGAGGTGTTCGTCGCGTCCGGCGTCGACGCGCCGATCCGCGAGATCGCGGCCAGGGCGGGCGTCGGGACGGGCACGGTCTACCGCCACTTCCCGACCCGGGCGGACCTCGTCGTCGCCGTCTACCGCCACCAGGTGGAGGCCTGCGCCGAGGCCGGCCCGAGCCTGCTGGCCTCGGCCGGCTCGCCCTTCGCGGCGCTGCGCCGGTGGATCGACCTCTTCGTCGACTTCCTGGTCACGAAGCACGGGCTCGCGGGCGCGTTGCAGTCGGACAGCGGCGGCTTCGCGGCGCTGCACGAGTACTTCCTCGACCGCCTGCTGCCCGTCTGCACGCAGCTGCTCGACGCCGCGGCCGCCGCGGGGGAGATCCGGCCCGGCACGGAGGCCTACGAGCTGATGCGCGGTGTCGGGAACCTCTGCATCGGCCACGACGGCGACCCGCGCTACGACCCCCGCCGCCTGGTCGACCTGCTCCTCCGGGGATTGGCACACCCGGCCTGATCCGGTGTCGGCTCGGGGGCGCCGTCCACTTCTGGTTCGCCGTCCCGGTGCAGGTCCGGATCTAGACCCTCGCCCGTCGCCGGCCGCCGAACCGCCCGCCCGATCACCGGTACGGCCCCCTGCGTCCTACGAATGACCGGCCATCGGTCGCCGACCGTAACCGATCATGCTTCTCTGCTCGCAGAGAGTTCCGGCCGTGCTGCGCGGAGCCGGACCGCGCGATCGCGCACCCGGACGACAGAGAGGTGGACGCCGTGCTGGCAGGAGTCGGACGCTGGGGCGGGAGGGGCGCGTGTGCCGCGCTCGGCGCCCTGCTGGCGGTGGTCGGCGCGGCTCCGCTCGCCCCGGCGCGGGCGCAGACGGGGACCGACGTGACCGTCACGGCGAGCGGGCCGGCCAAGGCCGCCGTCGGGGAGTCGATCACCTACGGCGTCAAGGTGACGGGCAGCGGCGTCCGCACCGAGGACACCACGCTGACGTTCCGTCTGCCCGACGAGGTGGACTTCGTGTCGGTGGACGGACGGTCGTGCGCGGCCACCGCCGACCGGCGCGGCGTGGTGTGCGCCTACGGGGTGCGGCAGGGCGGCACGTTCGGGCAGCCGGACATCACGGTGCGGATCAAGGACTCCGTCGCGGTCGGCACCCGGATCACCGCCCGCTTCACCACGAGCTACCGCCTGGGCGGCACGCGCTACGACGGCGGGGAGGCGAGCGTGGTCACCGAGGCGGTCCCGGGTGGTCTGACGTGCCCGATGGTGCAGGACGCCGGGCTCTTCCCGCAGCCGCGTACGCAGGCCTTCCCCGCCCTGCCGACCTCCGCCGCCGAACGGGACCGGCTGCAGATCCGTCAGGCGCTGGCGGACGTGCAGCCCACCGGGTTCTGCCTGCGCGCGAACCGGCCGGTCCAGGTGACGGTCACCGGCGGATCCCCGGACGCGACCGTGGAGCTGCAGGTCGGGACCTGGGCCCTGGTGGACCCGTACAGCCGCACCGGATACGGCACCTACACGGCGAGCCAGTCCCCACCGCGCTCCTACCGGCTGCAGCCCGGCGAGAACCGGATCACCGACCCCTCGGGCGGGATCCTCTACGTGCGCCACACGGCCGACTCGCCCGCGAACGCCCCCTCCGTCACGGTGACGCTCGACGACGGCACGGCCGTCCAGCCGATCCCGCACTTCGACCGGCAGGGCACCACCAACACCCAGTGGCAGCGCATGCTGGGCGCCACCACGGCGACCGGTCCGGTCGAACTGGTCGGCGACCACGTCGTCATCGCGGGGATGCAGGAGTCCGCCCTGCGCTACGCGGGCGAGAGCCAGGACGAGCTCCTGGACACCTACGAGCAGATCCTCCGCGCGGAGGACGACCTCGCGGGCCTGGACGGCTCCACCGCCCGCGACACGCGCTCGCCGCTGCGCTTCCTCGCGGTCGAGAGCCCGTCAGGCACGAACCCCAACGCGACCTACTACCGGATCGCGATGCCCGGCAACCGCGACGGCGTCCTCTACTCCGCGACCGAGGCGGCGAACAGCTGGGGCCTGTTCCACGAGTTCGGGCACCAGCACCAGCAGCGGTGGACCTGGGGCGCCGGCCAGGACACCAACAACATGGGCGAGGTCACGGTCAACCTCTACTCCATGGCCGCGGACCGGCAGTTCGGGCACACCACCAACGGATGGGCGGACGAGACCACCTGGGCCCCGGGCCGGGACTACCTCGCCCAGTCGGCCCGCGACTTCGCCACCGCCCCGAACAAGGCGCAGTTCGACATGTTCGCCCAGCTGGACAAGGCGTTCGGCCCGGACTTCTACCCGGCGCTGCACCGGCGGATGCGGGCCGAGCGGCCGGACCTGGCCGACACCGACCGGCAGATGCGCTGGTTCACCGTCACCGCCTCCCGGATCGCCGGAGCAGACCTGAGCGACCACTTCGCCGACCGGTGGGGCCTGCCGCTGAGCCGGGAGACCCTGGCCGCCCTGGCCGCACTCGGCCTCCCCAAGCCCGCCACCGACCCGAGCACCGTCGCCGCGTTCACGGGGAAGAAGGACACCCGCACCGAGATCGTCCGCTTCACCAACCGCACCGGCACGGCCCTGAACCGGTCGTCGCTCGACCTCCGCGACGGCACCTGGGCCCGGACACCGGCGGAGCGGATCCCCAACGGTCGGACCGCCGTGCTGCGGGTGACCACCAGCGGGGGCATCGACGGCACCGCCGGCTACACGCTGCCGGGCGCCGGCCAGGGCGGATTCACCTACCGCAGCCCGGAGTTCAGCGCGAACAACTACGCGGTCAGCACCGGTCAGGGCATCAAGGTCACCGTGAACGACCAGGATCAGAACACCCGCACCACCCCGCCCGGCACCTCCCTCGACAGCTACACCAGCACCGTCCTGGGCAAGGGCGACGACCCCACCGTCTGGGTCACGTACGAACGCGCGTGACCGGCGTCCGCGGGGCCGGAGCGATCGAGCCGGCCCCGCACTCCGGCCCGGGGGCGGTGTCAGTCCCCGCTGGTAGCGTGCCGTTCGGCAGTGAAGATCAACAGGAGGGGCGGCAGCGGTGCGGGAGATCACGCGTCACGCGGTCGACGGGCAGCGGGTTGCCGAAGCGCTGGACGGCATCGTCAGGCGGACCAACCACCGGCAGTACGAGATGTGGCGCGAGGGCCCGTCCCCGGAGCGGATGCTGGCGCTGCGCGACGAGCTCCTCGACCACGTCGCCGCCCGTACGGTCGAGCACCCGGTCCAGGAGGAGGCCCCTTCCGGACTGGTCCTGCGGACGGCGGCGGAGATGGCCCTGGGGGCGCTGAGCGTCGGCTGCTTCCCGGACGGCGACCAGGAGATCCTCTTCCCGCTCATCGACGAGAAGTTCACCAACGACGACGTCTCCTTCGGCGCCGTTGCCGAGCGGGCCCCCACGGCCCGGACGTGGCTCGACGCGTTCGAGACATGCCTGGTCAGCGGGCTGCTGTGGGAGCGGGAGCGAGTCATCGGACTGCTGCTGCGGTGCGACTACGCGCCGGCGATCCGGGACGGCGTGCCGTACTCGCGGCTGACGTCGGTGTCGGACCCGGCGGACCTCGCCGCGATGGACGCGCTGTGCCCCTACCTGGCCGAGGCGAGCGGGCACCTGCCCGCCGACTGGCCCGCGGTGACCCTGCGCAAGCCGGAGCCGGACGAGCTCGCCGCGGCGGCCGACCGGCTGGACGCCGTCGCTTCCCTGACGGCGGACCAGCGCCTGCTGCGCGTCCTCCTCGACGACGACCGGCCCGCGTTCGAGCAGGCCCTGGCGGCGCGGCTCGTCGAGTACCGGGAAGGCCTGGACGCCGATCCGGCCCCGCGGACCCTGCTGCCGCTCGGCACCCTGGCCCTGGCCGCCCTCGCGGTCCAGGTGCACGGGTGGGCGCTGGAGGTGCGGTCCGACTACCTGTCGGCCGATCCGCCGGCTTCGCCGCCGGCGCCCCGGCGCGAGCCCGACGGCGGGTCCGAGAACCCGCTGGGCAGCGTGTACCTGCGGCTGGTCGCCGAGGAGTCGATCCCGGCCGAGGCACGGGAGCAGTTCGGCTACCTGCGCCCGCTGGCCACGGACCTCCTGGTGGGCATCGCCCTGGACACCCCGGAGAGCATCCGCGTCCTCGACGACCGCGACGTGGCCCTCGTCGACCGGCACGTCCTTGAGGCCGCCGCGCGCACCAACCTGCTGAACTCCCCTGTCGACTACGACACGTACGACCTGCCCGACGGTGCGGTCCTCCACATCCTCGGCCACCCCGAGTCGGTGTTCGCCGCCAGCAAGCTGCTCGTCTTCGAGGAGACGGTACGCGCCGCCGACGGCCCGGCGATCCCGGCCGAGGGCGTGCTGGTCGTCGTCCCGAACCGGCACAACCTCGTCTTCTACCCGCTCGCCGACGAGCACGTGGGCGAGGCCGTCAACTCGCTGGCCCAGTTCGCGTTCGGCGCCTACGAGGACGGCCCCGGGCGCCTCTCGCCCCGGGTGTTCTGGTGGCGGGCCGGCACCCTGACGTGCATCACCGCCTTCGAACCCGAGAGCCGGACGATGAGCATCTCCCCGCCCGACGAGCTCATGACCATCATGCGCCGTCTGGCCGGAGCGGCCGGCTGAGGGCGAGAGGCCGCGGCGCTGCCGGGTCCGTCGGCACTGCTCGCCCGCCGGGCCGGGCCTCGGCAGGCCCGGCCGGGTGATCGTCCCGGCGTGGCGGCCGTGGCGGCCGTGGCCGCGCTGCGAGCCTGGTCGGCGGCCTGGCGTCGGACGATCCGGACGCCGGCTCGCCGATCCCACCCGGTTCGCCGATCCCACCCGATGAGCCCGAGGAGCCCCGTCTTGCCGCACCGGTTGTCCGTTCCCCGGCTGACGGCCCTCGTCGTGGCCCTGCTCCTCGGGCTCTGCGCCTGTTCCAGCTCCGGGCCGGTCTCGCGCCAGGCCGATGCGCACGCGAGCTCCCCGCCCGCCGACGTGGTGGCCGCGGGCGGCCCGCTGGTCGGCGACCCCGCCCTCGTCCCCGGCGAGCAGTCCTGCGCGGCCGCGGAGGGCAACGCCCCGTGGTACCCGACCATCGCCGCGTTCGAGGTCCACGACTCCAACCGGACACACCTGTACGCGTGCGCGCACTTCGCGGGCGCCCCGTCGAACAACCAGGTCTACGCCCACGGTTCGCAGCAGGTCTACGCCACGCCGTACAACATCGTGGACCGCGGGCCCGACGAGCTCTACGTCTACGGCGGCGGCTACGGCGACAACCCGGCCGCGTCCGGCTCGTTCGTCTCGCGGGTCGAGCCGGGCACCTTCAACGAGGTCTGGCGGCGCGTGCTCATCAACACCAACGCCACCGACGAGTGGGACTACCCGGGCGTCCTGAACGTCCTGTCGGACGGCAGCCTGGTGGTCGTCTACGGCTACCACATCGCCCGGATCGACCCGGCGACCGGCGCGGTCCTCGCCCGCACGACCCTCCCCACCGGGGACTCGGCCCCGCGCGACACCGCGTACAACGGCTACGACGCGCTGCCCGACGGGACGATCGTCGCGAAGACCGTCAACCGGCAGCCCGGATGCACCGAACAGGGCTTCAGCGCCTTCCTCAACTGCCCCGACCCGACGGCCGTGCCGCCCTCGATCATGGTGGCGATCGACCCGAAGAGCCTCCAGGTGCTCTCCCAGGTCACGCTGCCGGAGATGATGGGCGGGCGCATCACCACGTCGACGCTGAACGGGACGCAGGAGATCTACCTGCCGGGCGCGACCAAGCTCTACCGCTACGCGTACCGGAACAACGCCTTCACCCCCGACCCCACGTGGGGACCGGTGAGCTACCTCAAGGACGGGCAGACCGCCGCGTCCGCCATGGCCGTCATCAACGACTACGTCGTCGCGATGACCAACGGCGGGAAGCCGACCCCGACGCCGATGAGCGTCGTCGCCGTCTCCCAGAGCGACTCGACCAAGGTGGCGAACGTCCAGCCGTTCGCGAACAGCGGCAGCAAGAACAGCTTCATCCCGTCGATGGTCTCGGTCGACCCCGAGAACAACCGCGTCTACGCCATGGACGCGGGGGCGGGCAAGCTGGCCGGGATCGACCTCTCGAACGGCACGCTGTCGGTCGCGTGGACACAGGACCAGACGACCCTCAGCTTCACGACCCTGCTCGGGCCCAAGGACCAGCGCGTCCTGATCGGGACGGACATCCCGGTGAAGTTCTTCCAGGGGCTCAAGAAGTACGACACCGAGCAGGTGGTGTGGCGCAGGGCCCAGGACGGGGCCGAACTCGCCCGCTCCAGCCAACTCCCCAAGATGACCCAGGGGATCCTGGTCACGCCCGGCTACGCCGGACTCCAGTACTTCCTCACCGCGGACGGCCACGTCACCGGCCTCCAGGTCGCCCCGAAGCCCGCCTCGCCGTCGCCGTCACCGTTGCCGTCCGTGTCGGGGAGCTCGACGAAGCCGGCGAGCTGATCGCCCGTAAGCCGTGTGCGGAATCACCGCACGCACGAATGGAAAGGGGGGAGGGAGGGAGCGGCCCGAACGGGCGCCGCGCCTCCGACTGCCGATGGACGAAGACACTTGGTGGGCCTTGATCGAGGAGGCCCGCGCCGCGGTGGGCTCCCGGGCGGACGACCGGGACCCGCCGGACGATCCGCTTCCCGAAGCGCTGACGGACGTGCTCGTCCGGCTGAGCCGGGAGGAGATCGTCGAGTTCGCCGTAAGACACGTCGAGGCACGGCAATCCGCCTATCGGTGGGAGCTGTGGGGAGCCGCCGACCTGATCGAGGGCGGGTGCAGCGACGACGGCTTCATGGACTTCCGCGACGGGCTCGTCCTCCTCGGGCGCGACACGTTCACCCGGGCCTTGGCGGACCCCGACACGCTCGCCGACCTTCCCGTGATCACCCGCATGAGCCGGGACGAGGCGGGCTGGATCGGCTACGAGTCGTTGAGCTACCCGATCGCGGACGCCTACCAGAGGATCACCGGCGAGACCGAATCCCTCGACGAGGGGATCGGTCGAGCTCTTGAGGACATGGCCCACCCCGAGGACCCGGCGGGCGAGCGATGGAAGTTCGACGACGACGAGGAGACGCGGAGCCGTCTCCCGAGACTCGCGGAGCTCTTTCTCGACTGAGACCGCCCATCGCTCCTGAAGGGCGTGAGCCGCGGTCAGCGGAACGCCGGTGGCGCCGTCCTGTGTGGGACGGCGCCACCGGCGTTGGTGTGGTGTTCGGTTGTTCACCGGTGGATCAGCTGTGCCTGCCCGGTCGGCGGTAGGCGATCAGGCACAGGGCGCCGCCGGCGAGGACGGAGAGGGCGCTGAGGCCCACGATGAGCGCGTTGGACGACGAGCCGCCGGTGGGAGGAAGCGGGCCGCTGCTCGACGACGACGAGGTGGGGGTGCGGGTCGGGCTCTTCGTCGGTGTCGGGCTGCCGGACGTGGACGTGGTGGGAGAGGGCGAGGGCGTCGGCGTCGGGCTCGGCGAAACGGTGGGTGACGGGGAGGGCGACGGCGACGGGGAAGGCGACGGGGACGGAGATGGTGACGGGGAGGGCGACGGCGACGGGGAGGGCGACGGCGACGGGGAGGGCGACGGCGACGGGGAAGGCGACGGGGACGGAGATGGTGACGGGGAGGGCGACGGCGACGGGGAGGGCGACGGCGACGGGGACGGAGATGGTGACGGGGAGGGCGACGGCGACGGGGACGGAGATGGTGAAGGCGAAGGCGACGGAGACGGGTTGGGCAGGATCACGCCCATGTCGAGGTCGAGGTCGCGCTGGCCGCCCCGGAGGGTGACCGTCTGGGTGAGGCCGGTGGTCTGGTCGGCGTCCGAGTCCTTGGCCGGGTCCGTCCCGGCGCCGCGCCTGGTGACGGTCGCGCCCTTCGGCAGGGTGGTCAGGTCGAACCGGACGGCGTAGCTGCCGTCGGGCAGCTTGTCGAACAGGTAGTGGCCGGTGGCGTCGGTCACCGTGGTGACCGGCTTGCCGTCCTTGTCGCGCACGGGCTGGCCGTTGCCGTCCAGCAGGTGCACCGTGACGCCGGGGATGCCGGGCTCACCGGGCTTCTGGATGCCGGAGCCGTCCAGGTCCTGCCAGACGAAGTCGCCGAGCGCGTTGTCGGAGGGGGCCACGCGCGTGACGGCGACGCCGACCTTGGCGGGTTCGGCGGGCAGCAGCTGCCGGCCGGCCGCGTCGGTGGCGGTGAAGGCGAAGCTGTTCCACGCGTAGTCGCCCGCGGGGGCGTCGTAGGACGCGACCATCGGCCAGGTCAGCACGAATGACGCGCCGGAGGCGAGGGTGCCGGCGCGGTGGACGCGGAACCACGTGGCCGTCCCGGGGGCGGGGAAGGTGGTGCTCCACACGGCCGCGCTGTTGCAGCCGTTCCGGGTGACGAGCGCGGTCTCGATGCAGGGGTTGGGGTCGGTGGTGTACTCGATGACCACGGTCGGGTCGCTGCTGGTGATCGGCTGGCTGAGGGACGGGGTCCAGGCGCTGCCGCGGGCGGCGCCCTGGGTGAGGACGTAGTTGTCGCCGGGGGTGGGGAGGCGGTCGTAGGCGATGAAGTCGGTGACCGGGTCGGGGGAGTCGTTGCGGACGGTCATGCGGTAGGAGATCCGGCCGCCGGGGGTGGCGGTGCCGATGCTGACGTAGTCGGCGTCGAGGTCGCCCTTGACCTCCTTGTAGGAGCGGAGCACCGAGGGCGCGTCCACGCGGATCCGGGAGGAGGCGTGGCACAGGAGCTCGGTGGTGTCGCCGTTGCCGTTGAGGTCCAGGAGGTCCGGGGTGCTGCCGCTGTCGGAGCCGGAGAACATGCACGAGACGGGGGCGTCGGGCCGGTCGACGGTCACGTAGACGTCGTTGGTGAGCTCGCCGGCGCGGATGCTGCCGGCCACCTGGACGTCGAAGAGCATCCGGTAGGCCAGCGCGTCGTGGAGGTACGTCATGTCCGGCGCGCCGGCGGGCCACTGCATCCTGAGGATCTGGCGGCCGTCGGGGCCGGGGGTCACCGTGATCGACTCGGGGGCCCTGGCGTCCGGGTAGTTCGGGTCGGGGCGGGCCGAGCCGTCGAGGTAGACGACGCCGGCGGGCAGCACGTCGTAGAGCACGAGCGGGCGGCCGAGGTCGCGGGCGCTGCGGTTGTAGGGGATGACCTGGAAGGTGGCCTTGCCGCCGGGGGCGGAGAGCTCACCGGCGACGGTGGTCTTGGCCGCGCCGAGGTTGGTGGCCTGGGTGATGGCGGTGGAGGCGCAGGCGTTGGCGGAGGCGTTGTCGGTGCCGTCTGTCGCGGTGGTTTCCACGCAGTTGGTCAGCCGGTCGGGTGCGGGGCGCCCGTCGTGGCCGAGGGTGGCGACCTGGGTGACCAGCTGCACCGAGTTGCCGGGGCTCCAGCCGGTGGGGATGGGGCCGTTCCAGGTGAACCTGAGGCCGTCCAGCCACCGTCCGGCCGGGATGCCCAGGTCGTCGCGGGAGGGGTCGCCCGCGCCCCGGACGAAGGTGATCCGTCGGTTGGTGGAGCCGTCGAACGGGCTGGACGGCGAGAAGGTGAGCCACGTGGGGTCGCCGTTGAGGCGGTACTGCAGGGTCAGCTCGATGCTGTTCGGGTTCCAGGGCTCCAGCTGGAGGGACTGCGGGAAGATCCAGTTGTAGAGGCCGTCGGTGGTGCCGGCGCCGGGGTCGGTGATGGTGAGGCTGGTCGCCGGGCCCGAGGTGTTGGTGGCCGAGAGGCCGAAGGAGTTGAGGTCGCCGTTGGTCGTGGTGTCGCGCCAGACCTTGCTCGCCGTCACCACCACGCCGGTGGCCGGCGGCCTGAACTGGCCCGTCGTGGTGGAAGCGGTGTCCAGCTTCCGCTCGCTCTCCGTCAGCGGGGCGCCGAGCAGGTCCACCGTGTTGTTCGAGGTGGTCCCGTTCGGGAAGTCGGCCTCGGGGTAGTGGACGACCAGCACGCCCGGCACGCGGCAGCCGCCGCGTCCGTTGCCGGAGGTGAACGCCCCGAGGTCGTAGCCCCACGTGTTCGGGCCCGGCGGCACCGGGGACCAGCCGGGCGAGCGGCCGGTGTCCACCACCGCGCCGGGCGGCAGGCTGTCGAGCAGGCGGCCGGCGTCCAGGTCGACGTTGGGCACGTTGTCGGTGGCGCAGGTGCTGAACTGGTAGGTGACGGTGCGTCCGTCGCTGCTGGAGGTCTGGATCCCCTTGGTCACCGTGTACTGCGGTTGCACGGCGGCCTTGGTGTCGGCCGTGGCGGTCTGCGAGGTCTCGCCGGTGGCGCTCATGGTGGCCGAGTTGGTGGAGGCGGCGCCGTTCGGGGTGGTGAAGTTGGGGTACTTCATCGTCACCGTGATGGTGGCGGTCGTGCCCGGACTCAGGTTCTTCAGCGTGATGTCCATCGTGCCGCCCATCGCGCCCGGGGCGGGGACGGTGGAGGCGGCCTCGTCCACCGAGGACGGGTCGGGCGTCCAGCCGACGAACTGCATGTTCGACGGCAGGGTGTCGAGGATCCGACCGCCCGTGCACTCGGTGATCGAACACGTGTAGCGCAGGGTGTAGGTGACGTTCTCCCCGGGGGAGGCGGTCGCCTTGTCCACGCTCTTGGTGAAGGAGATCGCGGCCTGGGCCGGTGGCGCCAGCACGCTGCTGCTGAACAGCGAGCCCGCCACCAGGGCCAGGACGGAGGCGATCCGCCCGGTCCGGAAAGGAATACGCATACCGAGCAGTTCATCCGATCGTCTGATCGATTGCTCCGACGGCGCGAGGGTGATCGGGGGCAATTCACCTGCTCAGCGGACGGGCGGGCCCGGATCACGGCACGGAGGGGACCGACCGGAGGGTCTCGGCCGCGCCCTGGCGACGGTCCGTCAGAGCGTAGCCCCCCGCGCCCGTCACTCGATCGGCCGGTGGCCGTATCCGATGACCGGGCGGGCCTGTTGGTATGGCATCGATTGGTAGGCCGGTGCGCGACTGCTTTGGACACCATCCGGCGACGACAGCTGCAGAAGAAGGCGGAATGCTCCAAATCTCAGTCGAGGACTCCGAGATCGACCCGGGTGAGGCCCATCGGTGGCACCTGGTGTCCCTGACCGGTGACGGCGGGCCCGCCCCGCGCCGGATGACCGGTTACAACCAGGCGAAACATTTCACCGTGGCGCAGCACGCCCAGAGCATCGACGAACCGATCCGGTCCTACGTCGCGGCCAGCTTCGAGCTCCCCGGCCGGGTGGACCCGGACGCGCTGGAAGGAGCGTTTCTCCACCTGGTGCGGCGTCACGAGGTGCTCAGGGCGGTCTACCAGCCGCTGGGCGGGGACCTGGGCTGTGAGGTCCTCACGCCCGACGAGGTGGCCCTCAAGCACGTCTACGTAGGCCCGTTGGAGACTCCCGCGGAGGTCACCGGGCACCTCCAGGGCGCGTTCCAGGAGGTGGACACGCTCGCCTGGCCGCTGATCACGATGGGCGCGGTCGTCCGGCCGGAGTCGACCACCGTCTGGTTCTCGTGCGACCACCTCGTCACCGACGGGCTCTCCAGCGCGATCGCGGTCAACGACCTCATCACGGCCTACCGGGACCTTGGCGCGGTCGAACCCGCGCCCGGCGCGGTCCGACCTCCCGGCAGCTACCTGGAGTTCAGCCGCACCCAGCGCCGGGCCAACCGGGCGATGAACGTCGACGACGCGCGGCTGGACTACTGGCGGGCGTTCCGCGACCGCAACGGCGGCCTGTTCCCGCGCTTCCCGCTCGACCTCGGGGTCCGGCCCGGCCACCTGTACGCGCCGGTGGCGAGCACCGAACGGCTGCTGACCGCCCGCCAGACCGAGGAGTTCGGCGCCGCCTGCCGGGCCCGTGGCGGACGGCTGTCCATGGGCCTGCTCGCGGCCGGCGCGGTCGCCCTGCGCCGGCTGGGCGGGCCGGCGGAGTACCGCGGGCTGGTGCCGGTCAACGAACGCGGTCGGGGCGTCTACGCGGAGTCGATGGGGTGGTTCATCAACACCCTGCCGGTCGCGTTCCCGGTCGGGGAGCGGGCGGAGTTCGGCGAGGTGCTGGCCGCCGCCCAGGACGCCTACGGGCAGGCGCAGGCGAACGCCGGGGTGCACTTCGTGAAGGCGTGGCGGCTGCTCGCCCCGGCCGAGTACGCGCGACTGCACTACTGGCCGCACGCGGTGAACTTCTTCTCCTACATCGACTTCCGCCGGCTGCCCGGCGCCGACCTGCACACCGCGCGGCGCGCCCGGATGCACGTGTGGGTCTCCGGCTGCAACGGGCTCCTGCACTGGCTGCACCGCACCGACGAGGGCCTGTTCGTCAACACCATCCACGTCGACACCCCGCAGGCCCGGGCCACCAACCGGTCGCTGCTGGACGGGCTCATCGGAGTGCTGACCGACGTCACCTGAGAGCCGCGGCTAACGGTCCAGGACCGACAGCAGCACGTCCACCAGCCGCTCGGCCGCGTCCGGGCGGCCGTGCTCACGGGCCCGTCGCGCGATCTCGGCGCGGCGGGCCGGGTCGGTGAGCAGCGGGACGATCATGTCCTGGAGGGCGCCGGAGGTGGCGGGGCCGATCAGCGCGACGGCCGCCCCGGAGTCGGCGAGGTGCCGCGCGTTGTGCTCCTGCTCGTTCCCGGCGCTGGTGGCCAGCGGGATGAAGACGGCGGCCTTGCCGAGCGCGGTCAGCTCGGCGAGCGTCCCGGCACCGCTGCGGGAGACCACCACATCGGCGAGCGCGAGGACGTCCGGGAGCTCCGGGCCGACGAAGCCGGTGACCAGGTACCGGGCGCGGATGTGCTCCGGCAGTGCGGCGACCCGCGCCCGCAGCCCGGCCTCGTGGGCGGGCCCGCACTGGTGGACGACGTTGGCGTGGCCGAGCAGCCACGGCAGGATGTCGCTGACCAACTGGTTGATCTGCTGCGAGCCCTGAGCACCACCGGTGACGTACACGGTGGGCGCCTCGCGGTCGAAGCCCCACAGACCGAGGGCCTGCACGGCCTTGCCGGCCTGGCCGGTCAGCACCTCGGGGCGTACGGGGTTCCCGGTGACCACGGCGTTGGGCCGGGCGGCGTCGGGGAGGAACGGCAGCGTGGACCCGGAGGAGACCGCGACGCGGGTGGCCATGCGGGCCAGCGCCCGGTTGCCCAGGCCGAGCCGGACGGTCTGCTCGTGGACGACCAGCGGCCGGTGGCACATCCGGGCGGCCAGCCCGACCGGCACCGCGACGTAGCCGCCGGTGCCGAGCACCACGTCCGGGTCGAACCCGGCGACCGCGGTGCGGGCCTGGGCGACACCGAGGGGGACGCGGCCCATGTCCTTGACGTTGGCCGGCGAGATCAGCTTGAGGGGGTTGGAGCTGCGCCGGATCTTCCCGGTGGCGACCGTCCTGAACGGGATGCCCTCGGACCCGGCGACACGGGCTTCGAGACCGGCGGCGGTGCCGATCCACAGCACGTCCAGGGCGCCGCCGGCCGCGGCGAGCCGCGAACGCAGGGTGCGGACGGCGGTGAGGGCCGGGTAGGTGTGCCCGCCGGTCCCGCCCCCCGTGACGATCAGCCGGAGGGGGCGGCCGAGGCGGGAGACGAGAGCAGTGGTGTCGGGGGTCACGGCTGGAACATACCAGCTCCCGAAGGGGCTTCTGGCAGCGGAAGCTGACGAAGCGTCGGCAGTGGGCCACTTGTCGCTCCGATGCGGCCCACCTCGGCCGGTGAAGCCCCTGTTAGCCTGATCGGCATGATCATGAGGAGGGCCGGGCAGCGGGCGCAGGGCGGGTTGGGCTCCGGTCCGGAGCGGGCTCTGATCGCCGCGAGTTTCGTCAACAGGGTGGGCAACGGTCTCTTCAACACCGCTGCTGTCCTCTACTTCACGTTCGTGGTGCACCTGCCCGCCGCACAGGTGGGGGCCGGCCTGACGATCGCCGGCCTCTGCGGCCTGGCGGCCGGCATACCGGCGGGGAACCTCGCCGACCGGTACGGGCCGCGCGCGATCTGGCTGACGAGCCTCGCGCTGCAGGCCGCAACGATGGCGGCGTTCGTCTTCATCGACAGCTGGCTCGCGTTCACGCTCGTCGCCACGCTGGACCGGCTGGCCGCCACGGCGGGCGGCGCCGCGGGCGGTGCGCTCATCGCGCGGGTCGGCGGTGAACGTCCGGCCGCCTTCCGGGCCAGACTCCGGACCTTCGTCAACCTCGGTGTCGTCGTCGGCACCCTGGGTGCGGCCTTCGCGATCCAGGTCGACACGCGCTCCGCCTACACCGGCCTCATCCTCGCCAACGCCGCCAGCTTCGCCTGCGCCGGACTGATCGCGTTCCTGGGCGTCCCGAACTACCGGCCCCTGCCGCGGCCCGAGGAACACCGCCGGTGGTCCGTCCTGACCGACCGCCCGTACGTGTCCTTCGTGGCGATCTACAGCGCCATGGGCCTGCAGTACCAGACCGTCTCCCTGCTCCTGCCGATCTGGCTCAGCGCCCACACCGACGCACCGCGCTGGACGGTGGCCGCGGTCTACGCGATCAACAGCGGCGTCTGCGTGCTGTTCCAGAGCCGGCTCGGCTCGAAGGTGGAGACCCCGCGGCAGGGCGGCCGCGCCTTCCGGCTCGCCGGGCTCCTGTTCCTCGTGAGCTGTCCGCTGATGGCGCTGACGGCCGACGTCCCCGCCTGGGTGGCTCCGGCGCTCGCCGGGCTGGCCGTGTGCATCCACAGCATCGGAGAGGTGTGGGAGTCGTCGGGCGGCTACGCGCTCGGTTTCGGCCTCGCGCCCGACCACGCCCAGGGCCAGTACCAGGGCCTCCTCGGCATCGGCTTCGACGCGGGCCAGGCGCTCGCCCCCGTGGTCCTGACCGGAGCCGTCCTCGCGCTCGGACACCCGGGATGGCTGCTGCTCGGCCTGTTCTTCGCGGCCGTGGGCGCGGCGGGACCGCCGGTGGCCGCGTGGACGGAGCGGACCCGGCCCGGTGAGCCGGGCGACGGTGCCCTCGGCCCGGTCGATCAGGAACCGATCGATCTGGAATCGAGAAGCCGCGCGGAGGCCCGCGACGTAGCGTGAACACGTCGCCGGGAGATCCGGCACCCGGTGGTCAACAGCCGGGCAACGTCATCAGGAGGACCCATGTCGTACGCCGTCGACTTCAAGAACGTGTCCACCGTCGGCCTGGAGTCGTCGCCGGTGGCGGAGGCGCTCGCCGGGCTGCGGGCCAACGAGGCGCGGTACTTCAAGAACAAGTACGACCACGAGTTCACCGTCCTGCCCGCCGACGAGGCGCCGGACGTGCTCGGCCTGGTGAACCGCATCCTGTCCGAGGAGCGCGACATCGTCATCGGCTCCCGGCCGCTGGAGGTGACCTCCTTCGAGGTGAGCGGTATCCGGATGATGTACGTGTTCTACGAGTCCGGCCTGTCGATCAACGTGATGTACGGGATCGAGGACGGCGGGAAGCGCGCGGTGGGGTTCAAGCTGTCGGAGGGCATGGACGTCCCCGAGGAGCTCGCGTCGAAGTTCAAGTTCGCGCGCCAGAAGTCGAAGCTGGCCGGCGAGATCCGCGGCTCCTTCTTCGTGATCAAGGGCGAGTACTGAGCCTCCACCGGTGCTCCGGGGCCCGCTGCTCGCCGCGGTGACCGTCTCCTGCTACCGCCGCCGGCACCGCCGGCCGGGTGACCCCGCGGTGTTCCGTACGGGCGGGGCCTGACGGGGCGTCGGACAATTCGGATACGATCCGCCCTCCACGGAATGGACCGTATCCCCATGACCCGCCCCTCCAGACGCCTCTGGGGCGTCCTCCTGGCCCTGCTCACGAGCCTCCTGACGCTGTGCGCCCAGCCGCAACTCGCGGGCGTCGCCCCCGTCGCCGCCGTCTCCGGTGTCCACCGGCAGGCGGACACGATCCAGCTCAATCCGGCGGCCCAGCAGGTGGTGGTCGGCCAGACCGCCACCGTCACGGCCGTCGTCACCGCGGCCGGCAGCCCCCAGACCGGGGTTTCGGTGAGCTTCCAGGTGACCGGTGGCCCGAACAGCGGACGAACCGGTACCGCGACGACCGACGGCAACGGCAACGCCGTCTTCATGTACTCCGGCACCGTGGCCGGTACCGACAGGGTGCAGGCCACCGTCGGCACCGACACCTCGAACCCGGCCTCGATCGAGTGGGACACGACGCAGGTGGGCCTCAATCCGGGCACTCAGTCCCTGGTGGTGGGGTCGACGGCCACGGTGAAGGCGACCGTCGGCCTGCAGGGCAACCCGGTGTCCGGTGTGACCGTGACCTTCTCCCTCGCCGGGCCCAACGGGCCGGCCTCGATGCAGGCGACGACCGACGCCACCGGTTCGGCCACGTTCACCTACACCGGCGCCGTCGCCGGCACCGACACCGTGCAGGCCTCGATCACCGACCCGGTGGGGCACACCCAGACCTCGAACCCGGCCACGGTGCAGTGGAGCACGCTGGTGGTCACGCTCGCCCCGGGCGACCAGAGCGTGACCCTCGGCGGCACGGCGAGCGTCAAGGCCACCGTCACCCTCAACGGGAACTTCCAGTCGAACGTCCCCGTCTCGTTCACCGCCACCGGGGTCAGCGGCACGGTGACCGGCTCGGGCGTCACCGACATCAACGGCGGCGCCACCTTCGCCTACAGCGACACCGGCACGACGGCCGGCCACGACTCGGTCCAGGCCTCCGTCCAGGACCCGGCCAACCGCACCCAGACCTCCAACCCGGTCGGCGTCGAGTGGACCGCCCCGGCTCCGGAGCCGGTGGTGTTCCTGGCACCGATCACCCAGTCGGTGGAGGTGGGCGGCACCGCGACCGTCGACGCGACCGTCACCCTGAACGGAGCGCCGGTCGCCAACGGCTCGATCACCTTCCTGGTGAACGGCTCGCCCTTCGGGCCCTCGACGACCACGGACGCGAACGGCCACGCCACGTTCACCTACACCAGCAACACGGTGGGCCCGGACGCCGTCACCGCCACCGTCCCGGGCTCCTCGAACAACCTGGTCACCTCCAACCGCGTCACCGTGCGCTGGACCGCGGTGCCGGTGGTGGCGCTGGTCCCGGCCTCCCAGTCCCACGTGGTGGGCCAGTCGGCGGGCCTCACCGCCACCGTCACCGTGAGCGGCGCGGCGGTGCCGAACACGACGGTCACGTTCCTGGTCACCTCGGGGCCGAACGCGGGCGTCACCGCGTCGGTCGTGACGGACGCCTCGGGCAACGCGCCGTTCTCCTACACCGGGACCGGGGCCGGCACGGACGCCGTTCAGGCCGCGGTGGTGGACCCGGTGAACCACACCGACTACTCCAATGTCGTCCAGGTCGTCTGGGCCGCCGACCAGGGGATCACCGCGACCGGCACCACGCTGAACGAGCGGCGCCACAGGTCCTTCACCGCGGGCGTCGCCACCTTCACCGATCCGGACGCCGGCGCCACGGCCGCCGAGTACACGGCGACCATCGACTGGGGTGACGGGACGACCGGCACCGGCACCGTCACCGGCGGCACCGGCGGCCCCTTCACCGTGACCGGCACCCACACCTACCGCAGCCGCCGGACCTTCACCGTGACGGTGACCATCACGGACCGGGACAACGGCGCCGACACCGCGAGGGCGACCACGACGATCCACGTTCGCTGACGGGTCCTTCGGGTCTCTCTGGTCCTTCAGGTCTCTCGGTTCCTTCAACCGGCCAGGAAGGACGACACCTCGGCGAACGACACGGCCGTGTCGGGCTGGAGGCGCGTGGTCTCCCCGCGGAAATTGCGCACCTCCAGCCAGCTCTGCGGCGATGCCCCCGGCAGGACGTCCATGAGCTTCCGCACGTCGGCCGGCCGGTAGACCATGAACTTCTTCGCCGGTCGGTAGTACGACGGATGGATGTCGAAGCGCAGGTCAACGGCCGGGTACGGCGACCGTCCCCAGTCGGCGTAGGGCAGTGAGGCGTGACCGTGGATGCGGGCGTCGACCAGCACCTCCGGGTCGTCGTCCCCGATCTCGCAGTCGAAGACGGGGACGGCGGTCGCCACTCGCGAGGCCGCCCCCGGGGTGGCGGCACAGGCCCGGCCCAGTGCCGGCGAGCAGAACAGTGCGGTGTCGAACGACCCGACCGGGCCCGGCAGCGGCACCTTGTGGTGGGACCGGCCGTCGAAGGCGAGGTCACGCCGGGGGGAGAGGAACTCCAGGAACGCCGCGACGGTCTCGTCCCGGTGGCCGGCCGCGCGCACCGCGAAGCGGACCGCACTGCGTCCCTGGTCGCGCAGGACGTAGTACTCGTAGAAGCCCATGGGGTGGTCGGGTGAGCGCTCGCAGCGGTAGACGTCGTCGAAGCCGTCGACCGGTACGTACCGGACTTCCGGGGCGTACGGCCCGACAGCCCTGGCGAGGACGTCCAGCACCGGTGTCCCGGCCTCGGCCTCCGCCGGGTCGTGGGGCGGGTCCACCTCGGCGAAGCCCTTGCGGAGACGGTCGTTGACCTTGCGCGCGGCGTGGCGCCGCGCCTGCTCCTCGTCGTCGAGCGTCATCGTGCTCGCCTTGCCCGGGGTGCGGTCGGATCCCCACCTGAGGAAGCAGCGGATCCCCTCCCGGCGGATCTCCCAGTAGTCGAGCGCGCCCGCCTCTTGCCGCTCGAACCGCCGCCATGTGGTCATCCGGCTTCCTCCACGTCCCACGGCCCGACGCCGTCGGCGCTGTCGAGTGCGGGCTCAACCGGACGGTGTGCCGGGGACCACAGGCCGAACCACTGCTCGGCGCCGTACTCCTCGAAGCGGGCCGCCTCGCTGAACCCCAGCTTCGTGGCGACGCGCAGCGAGGCGGCGTGGGCGGTCCGGGTGCAGAGCACCACCGGCTCCCCGGGGAGCGCGTCGGCGAACCAGTCGAGTGCGGCCGCGCACGCCTCGGCGGCGTATCCACGTCCCCACGCCCGCGGCAGGAACATGTAGCCGAGCTCGGCCTCGCCGCCTTCCGGGCGGACGTGGCCCGGGCGGTCCGCGTCGCGCGGATCGAGCGTGATCATGCCGATCATCGCTCCGTCGAGCTCGACCACGAAGAAGCCCAAGCGCCGCCCCGGCACCTCGGGCACCGCACGCTCCAGTTCGTCACGCGGCCGGGCACCACCGACGTAGGTGCCCACCTCCGGCGAGGCGAAGAGTTCGATGACCGCCGCGCGGTCCCGGGCCTCGGACGCGCGGAGCACGAGGCGCTCGGTCCTGATCGGGGCGGGCGGCCAGGCGACGGGGGCAGGATCGGTCATGGCGGGCAACCTATCGCAGGCCGTCCGCCGAGCAGGAGTTCCACATGATGGTGGACCAGGCGCGATGTGTCGGTGCCGTCCGTCATGCTCTCACCGTGACGACCCTGAACGACGGCGCCCAGCGCCACGGCCGCCCGGCCCGGCCCGACCTGTCCGATGCGCTCGCGGTGATCCGGGACACCGACTGGGCCGCCCTCCAGCACGCCTACGGGCCCGCGGGGGACACGCCCGCGCGCCTGTTGCAGCTCCTCGACCCGGAGCCCGAGACCCAGGCCGAGGCCCTGGGGATGCTCGACATGTCGGTGCTCCACCAGGGGTCCCTCTACAGCTCGACCGCACCGGCCGCGCTGTTCGTCGCCGCGATCCTCGCGGATCCCCGCACGACGGCCCGGCACGAGAGCCACTTCTCCTGGGACGAGCGCAGCCGCCCGCTGCGCGCCGCGCTCGTCGAGTGGCTGGGCCAGGTCGCGGAGTCGGCGGGCTGGGGGGAGTTCGCGGAGGACGACGAACCGGACGCGGAAGCAGACGAAGCAGACGAAGCAGATGAAGCAGACGAAGAAGACGAAGAAGATGCGGAGGACCGGGCAGCAACTGCGGCCTGTCGTGCGATCCGGCCCACGCTGTACGCGGCGGTCGTTCCCCACCTCACCGCCCCGGACCCGGCCGTTCGTGAGGCCGCCCTCGGCGCCGCCGGGCACCTCCTGAACGCCCCCGAACTCGCCGACCGCGTACCGGAGGCAGCGCAGCACCTCCGCCGGATCCTCGCGGACAGCGCCGACCGCCGCGAGCGCGCGGCCGCCGTCCTGACGCTCGGCGCCTGGCACCAGGACACCGCCGAGCTGCTCGACGACGCCGATCCCGCCGTCCGCGCCTGCGCTGCGCTCGCCCCCGTGGCGGCCGCCGACCCCCGTGCCACCCGGGTGCTCCTGGCCGCACTCGAGGACCCGAAGGCCGCCGACGGCTGGTTCCCCGAGCCGCTGCCGCAGTTCGACGGCTGGTTCCGCTTCACGCTGCTGGCCGCGGCGATCGACCGGGTCGACGATTTCGCCGAGCTGCTCCCGGCGGCGCTGGCGCTGGTCCCGCTCGCCGACGACTTCACGGTGGAACGGGACTGGGGCCCGCTGCTCGTGAAGGCCCTGCCGGACGGATTCCCCGCCGACGCCGAACCGACCGCCGCCCAGCGTGCGTTCCTGCGGGCCGTCGCCGCCAACGACGGCTGCTGGGGCACCATCGGCAACAAGATCATCTGGCTCCGCAGGGTCGGGCTGCCGGAGGACCGCGCCGAGTTCCGGCGGTTGGTGGGCTGACGGCGGTCCCGAAGGTGTGTCAGTAGGGGATGGTAGGAAGGGGGAATGATCAGCAGTGCGGAGGTCGGGGCCGTCGCCCGGAACCTGGCGGACGCGGGCAGCGACCTGCGGTGGAGCGGCGAGGGCCTGCGCGAACTCGCCGGCCGGCTCGGCTGGGAGTGGGCGGACGGGTCGGACGGCCGGGTCCGCCTCGTGACCGCGCTGCCGGGCGGTGACGCGGCGCTCGTGCCGGTCGACGCGCGGGCGCGCCCGTGGGCCCGGTCCCAGGAGTACCTGGAGCTGGTGGTCCCGGTCAGCCGTCCGGCCGCTGAAGTGCACGCGCAGGTCGAGGAGTTCCGACGGGTCGCCGATGCACTCCGCCGGGAGCTCGGGAACGCGACCTACATCGGCGGCAACGGCCGGAACAGCCCGACCGGTCATCGGCTCGCCCCCTCCTGGGGCAGGCCGTTCCTCCGGTGGCGCAGGGGGGCGACGAGCCTCGAACTCCGCGCGGGCGAAGCCGGGCCCGAACTCGTCCTGCAGGCGAGCGCCGTGTGGGAGTCCTGGTACCAGCAGGGCGGCGACGGATACGTCGGGGTCCTCCAGGGCGCCGGACTCGAACTGGACCACCCCCGCCGGGAGTACGCGGGCGAGTGGGACGAACTGGCCCTCGGCGGATTCCTGCAGATGCTGCCCGCCGAGGTCAGGGCCACCGGCCTGGCGCAGAGCATGCCCCTGTACGGGTGCTCGATCGGCGACGGCCCCCTGCTCTTCGCCATCGACTGCAGGGCCGGCCGCCTGCTCATCGGGTACACCGAAGCCGGTGTCGCCGAGGCCGCCCGAGGGGAGCGGGCCGCCACCCTCGGGTGGACCCCGATCGAGGAGACGCTCCCGTCCGACCACCCGCTGCGCCCGCAGTTCGGGTGCACGCCGTGGCTGATCGACGCCGGCGGCCCGGGCGGGGTCGACGGTGCCGTGGCGGACGTGATCGTGCGTACCGCCCGTGCGGCCGGCGTCGCGTCCGCCTCCGGACTCCGCATCGGAGGCGAGGCGGAGCACGTCGTCATCGAGGGCACGACGGGGCACACGCGGTACCGCATCGGGTTTCCGGGGCTCCGCATGCGTACCTGCTGACGGGGGCGGGCACGACGAAGCTCCAGGCCGTCAGCAGCTTCCGCCCGCTCGGACCGGGACCAGGCCGACGACGTAGGCGTCGACCGCGTCGGTGACGCAGGCGTTGCCGCGGCCGTAAGCGGTGTGCCCGGGGCCCCGGTAGGTCAGGAGCATGCCGCCGGGCAGCTGGGCAGCTGGGCGGCGAGGGCCTGGGCCTCCTCGTACGTCGTGGCCGGGTCGCCGGTGGTGCCGACCACGAGGACGGGCGGCAGTCCGGCGGGGGTGGCGCGGTGGGGCTTGAGCGGGCCTGCGGGCCAGGTGTGGCAGGTGAGGGTGGAGAGGACGCTGCCGGCGCCGAACACGCCCGCCTCCCGGTGGGCGCGGTCGAGCAGGTCCCAGTACGCCTGCGGGTCCGCGGGGTAGGGGGTGTCGAGGCAGTTGACGGCGGTGAGGGCGGCGTCGGAGTTGTCGGGCGCCTGCTCGCCGCCGGTCTCCGGGCCGTCGTCGTGGTGGCCGGGGTCCGGCTCGGCGAGGGCGATCAGCTTCGCGGCGTTGCCGCGCCGGGCGGCGCCGAGGGCCTCGGACAGCGGCTGCCACTGGGACTCCGGCGAGTACATCGACGTGGTGATGGCGGTGTGCAGGGTGTTCTGGTCGAGGCGCCGCCCCGGGCCCGTGGCCGGCCCGGAGCCGCGGGCGGTCGTCTCGTACAGGTCGGTGATCAGGGCACGGATGCCGTCGGGCGTGCCGGCGGGGCAGGCCTGGCCGACGACCGCCGCGCAGCGGTCGGCGTAGTCGTCGACGGCCCGCTGGAAGCCCTTCGCCTGGCGCAGGGCCAGCCCGGCCCAGTCGAGCGACGGGTCGACGGCGCCGTTCGTGACAACGACGGCGACCTGTTGATGTCGGCGCTGAAAGAAGCCGCCACGGCGGGTGAACACGCCAACCAGGTGGGGCGCCGGATCATCGCCGTCGGAAAGGAAGGCGGTCTCTGACGAGCCTGGACGTCCTTGCGTCACGCGGTGATCCTCCAGGATCCTCCAGCCGTCGCCACGGGCCCCGGCGTGACGTGCACGCCGGGGCCCGCCAGGGTGCTGCCGTCGGCGGCCAGCGGAGCCGATGGGGTGGTCGATCGTCCGCTGAGCGTGAACGCGGCGGCATGTCGGGTCGGTGAGCGCGCGCGGGCTGGTGTCCTTGGCGGGCGGATTCGGCGCGGTGCCGGACGGCGCTTTCGGGACAGGAGACCACGGTGATCGTGCGCATCATGGGCGAGGGGCAAGTGCGGCTGGTCGACTCCCACTTCGCCGAGCTGAACGCGCTCGACGACGAGTTGCTCGCGGAGATGGAGAGCGGCGACGAGGAGGGCTTCCGGCGGACCCTGGGGGCGCTCCTGGATGCGGTGCGCCGCCTCGGCACCGCGTTGCCCGACGACGCTCTGGAGCCCTCCGAGCTGATCCTGCCGCCCCCGGACGCCTCCCTTGAGGAGGTCCGCGAGATGCTCGGCGACGAGGGCCTCATCCCGGGCTGACCGGCCGGGGGCGCCGGTGGCCGGCGTCCCCGGCCGGTGAGCCTACGCCGCCGGCTCGGCCTCGATCTCGATCACCTGCGCGGGACCCGCCCGGAACGCCGGGCCGGCGGCGTCCGCGGCCACCATGTGCGGGGTGGCGTCGTGCGCGGCCAACGCCTCGCGCGATGCCCAGAGTTCGGTGAGGACGAACCGGTCCGGATCGCCGACGACCCGGTGCAGGTCGTACTGCAGGCACCCCTCTTCGGCCCGCACGAGCGGCGCGAGGCGTTCGTAGGCGTCGAGCTGCTCCTGGCCGCGGCCCGGGAGGGTGGTGATGTGGACGTGGAGGCGTACGGACTGTGGCATGTGAGTGAGCGTAGATCGGTGAGGCCCGCCGGGGAACCGGTATCTCACCTGGCAGACGTGCCTGTACCTACTGGTATGTACAATCGTGGGCGGATGGATCGGTCCCGCGGCCGTGGCCCCATGGTGCGCGGTCGGTCGATGGGGAGGAACCCGCTATGCCGTTCGTTCGGATCGACGCCCTTCGGGCCGACGGTGCCCGACTGGACGCGCTCGGCCGCGCGGTGCACGAGGCCCTGATGGAGACGATCGGCATTCCGCCGGACGACCTGTTCCAGGTCCTGGTCGGCCACGACGGCATCAACAGCACACTGCGGTACGGGAATTACCTCGGCGTGCGGCGTGACGAGGGCATCGTCTACATCGCGATCACCCTGCGCGCCGGTCGGACTCCCGACCAGAAGCGCGCCCTGTACCGGCGGATCGCGGAACTCGCGGAGCAGTACGCGGGCACCGAGCCCCGGAACGTGTTCGTCACCCTGGCCGAGAACGCGTCCATCGATTGGTCGCTCGGCGACGGGCTGGCGCAGTACGCCCCGTCGTCGAGCGGGTGAGGCCCGGCCGGGGGGCTCCATTGAATGTTCATGTGACATGGCCGCATCGTGCCCGGCTGTGGCAGGCCATGTCATCCGCGGAGTGTGGCTGATACGCTGCGAGAATGACCACCCACGACGAGGCGACCGCAGTGCGGGCGGGCGAGCAGGACGGCCTCTGGCTCAGTCCGGCCGAGCTGGACTCCTGGCTGTCGGTGGTGCGGCTGATGACGCGGCTGCCCTGGGCCATCGACGCCCAGCTGCAGCGCGACGCCGATCTGAGCATGGTCGAGTACATGACGCTGGCGATGCTGTCCGAGGCCCCCGAGTGGACCTTGCGCATGAGCGTCCTCGCCGAGAACACCAGCACGTCGCTGTCCCGGCTCTCACACCTGGTCAAGCGACTGGAGGGCCGCGGCTACGTCCGCCGGGAGGCGGATCCGGCGGACGGGCGCTTCACCAACGCCATCCTGCTGCCCGCCGGCATGGCCAAGCTCGAAACGGCCGCACCCGCGCACGTGGCCTTCGTCCGCCGCCTCGTCGTGGACAACCTCTCCGGCGAGCGCCTGCGCCGGCTCGGGCAGGACGCCGAGCGCATCCTGCAGCGCATCGACTCGCCTGCTCGTTGACGATTCAAGTCGCCTGTGGGGCGCAGAGCGAACAAGTGTCCTGAAAATTCCCGCCTTCCAGCCTCTTGCGCTCGGCGATGACTTGAAGGTTAAAGTGAATGTGTACCGCAAGCCACCGCAGGGATCGGAAGGGTCGAGATGTCCCACGACAACGAGAAGATCATCCGCGCCGCCTACCAGGTCGCCGAGGAGCAGGACGTCGCCGGCTGGGTCGCGGCCTTCACGGAGGACGGCACCTTCACCGACATGTCCATCCCGTTCACGTACCGCGGTGCCGAGGAGCTCGGAAAGACGGTCGAGGTGTACGCCAAGGCCTTCCCCGACATGCACCGCGAGCTGGAGCGGTTCTACGTCACCGGCGACATCGTGATCGTGCAGCTGCGCCTGCAGGGCACCCACCTCGGGCCGCTGGAGACGCCCGCCGGGACGGTTCCGCCCACCGGCAAGCGGATGGACGCGCCGTGCTGCGACGTGTTCGAGCTGGTCGACGGCAGGATCAAGCGCTTCGACTGCTACGCGGAGGGCTCCGTCATCGCCCGCCAGCTCGGCCTCGGCTGAGCCCGTTCGGGGGAACATAGGCGGGTTCGTCCTTGTTGTCACTTGAGCCTTCAAGTTCACAGGCTCAGGGTTTGACTTGAAGGCTCAAGTGAAGTAGGAGGGCTCATCATGACCACCGCCACGCCGACGCCGGGCCGCTACGCCATCGACGTCCCCCGCTCCGAGATCACCTTCACCACCAAGCACCTGTTCGGACTGGGCACGGTCCGCGGCAGCTTCCGGCTCCGCGGCGGCACCGTCTCGCTGGCCGAGCCGCTCACCGCGAGCCGGGTGGACGCCGTCGCCGACGCGGGCAGCTTCGACACCGGCAACAAGAACCGCGACCGCCAGGTCCTGTCCAAGGCCCTGCTGGACACCGCCACCTACCCGGACATCCGCTTCACCGCCACCGGGGCCGAACTGGACCAAACCGGTGTCTGGGCCCTGCGGGGCGAGCTGACCGCGCACGGCACCGGCGCGCCCGTCACCTTCACCGTGACCAGCGCCGACGTCGACGGCGACGAGATCGCCGTGGAGGCCACCGCGACCGTCGACCGCTATGCCCACGGCGTCACCGGGCTCAAGGGCGTGGCCGGGCGCCGCCTCCGGCTGACCGCGACCGTCCGGGCCCGCCTGACGGACGCGAACCACACCGACGGAAGCCCCGCCTAGCCCCGCCCCGCCCCGCCTAGCCTCGCCTCGCCCGGCCTGGCCCGGCCGAGCCGTACGCAAGGAGTGAACGTCATGACCACGCTCAAGATCGCCGTGATCCTCGGCAGCACCCGCCCCGGCCGCAACGGGAAGGCCGTCGCCGACTGGGTCGTCGACCGGGCCGGCGCCCGGACCGGCGCCGAGTACGGGCTCGTCGACCTCGCCGACTGGCCGCTGCCGTTCATGGACGAGCCGATGCCGCCGGCCATGGGCCGGTACCAGGGCGAGCACACCAAGGCGTGGGCGGCCAAGGTCGCGGAGTTCGACGGCTACGTCTTCGTCACCCCCGAGTACAACCACTCCCTCCCAGGCGTGCTGAAGAACGCCATCGACTTCGCCTACGCCGAATGGAACAACAAGGCGGCCGCCATCGTCTCGTACGGCACCGTCGGTGGCATCCGGGCCGCCGAGCACCTGCGCACCGTCGCCAGCGCGGTCCAACTCGCCCATGTGAACCAGCAGCTGGCCTTCTCGCTGTTCACCGACTTCGAGGACCTCTCGCTCTTCAAGCCCGGCGCGCACCACGACGCCGCGGCCACCAAGCTGTTCGAAGAGCTGGAGTCCTGGGCGACGGCCATGCGGACCGTCCGAAACTGACAGCCGAGTCCGCACGTCCGGACAGGGGAGACGTCATGCCCGAACACACCTCGACCGTCGCGGCCGCCGGCTCGTACGCCCTCGGCCCCCGGCGGGTGCACCGCATCGGATACGGCGCGATGCAGCTGGCCGGCGACAACGTCTTCGGCCCGCTCCGCGACCGCGACGAGGCGGTACGCGTGCTGCGGGCCGCGGTTGCCGGCGGCGTCGACCGCCACCGCCCAGTGGTGCCCCTTGCTGGCGTCGATGCCGACCCATATCCGATCGTGAGACGCACTCAAGCCCGTCGCTCCGTATCCATCGTGACCAGCACCTCGTGGTCCGTGGACCACTCCGCCGACAGGTCCCTGACCAGCGATGACCGCAGTTCTCAATCAGTGGTCGGAGCGTCCCGAAGGACCGCGCGGCCATTCCTTCGCAGCCACGGACGGCAACCGACCATCAGCCACACCCGGTCCTCCCGGACCGCCTCACATTCTTAGGGACGGACCATGACCCGCACCGTCGCCGACCTCATGTGGCGCAACCTCCTCGCCGTCTTCAACGAGCCGGACCCCGTCCGCCGCGCCGCGGCCATCGCCGGGACCTACGCCGAGGACGTGGTCTGGCACGAGCCCGACCGCGTCGTCCGCGGGCGTGCGGCCCTCGCGCAGCGCGCGGCCGAGCTGCGGGAGGAGACGCCGGACTGGGTCTTCGAACCGGACGGTCCCGTCTCCGTGAACGACGACCTCGGCCACCTCGGGTTCCGCTTCGGTCCGGCCGGCCGGCCGCCCGTCGTGACCGGGATGGACATCGCCCACTGCAAGGACGGCGTGATCGTCGAGCTCTACACGTTCGTCGACGGCGCCGGTCCGGAGAGCCCCTGACTCATCCGGACTGGCCACCCGTCCCCGCGCCGGGTTCACGGTCGGCGGCCGGGTCGGCGTCGCGCAGGCTGTTGTCCGGCTCATGGCGTGGAGGGGCGGGTCTCGGTCCAGTCCACCATCAGGCGGCGCTCGGCGAAGAGCCACGTGCCGTCCTGCTTGACGAACTCGTCCAGGTAGCGGATCGACGCGACCATGATCGTGCGTTCGGCGTCCGTCCCGAACGAAACGTGGTGGGCCAGGCAGTAGCTCTCGCCGGAACCGCGTCGGCCGTCGGCATCGAGGGACACGGTGCTCTGGCCGTTGAAGTGGGTGGTCGCCCGGTAGGTGTTGAGGTTGTCGAAGACCGGGGCGAGGGACTCCCGGCCGTGCAGCTCCTGGGTCGGCTCGGCCGCGGTGGCGTCCATGAAGACCAGGAAGCGGCAGTCCTCCGTGAACAGGGCCAGCTGGCCCTTCGCGTCCCGGCGGTCCGCGCAGCGCGCGTAGGCGTCGACCAGTTCGCGGATGGCGAGCCGGTCGGCGGCCTCCCCGGGCGGGACCGCGGCGTGGGGCGACATGGCGACTCCCCTCGTAAACTAGACGCGCTGGTGCGGCACTTCGCCGACTACGCCCTCGCGTTCCTGGCGCGCGCGGGCGACAGCGCTCCCCCGGACGTCAGCCGGCCGGTGGTGGCGCAGTTCCTGGCGCATGGCTTCGCGGGGGCGATCCGGGCGTGGCTCGCCGACGCGTCGGTCTCCAAGCAGGACCTGGTCGACGCGGCGGTGGCCTGTGCCCCGGCGTGGTGGGCGGGGGCCGCGGAGCGGTAGGAGGCACGGCCCCGGCCGGTGCTCCGTCGGAGGCGTCGGGCATGATCTGCGGTCGGATCGTGAGAGTGGGAGGCAGGCCGTGAGTGCCACGGGTGTGTGGGTCGTCGGCACGGTGGACGACGAGCAGGTGCGGGAACTGCTGCTCGCCGCCGTCCGGAGCTCGCCGCCACCCCCGCCGTCGGCGCCCGCCGGTGTGACGACCGAGCTGGCGTGGTGGCGGGGGCTGGCGGGGGAGTCCCTGTTCACCCGGCGGACCGCCGGCGCCGGGGGGTGGGCGGCCACGGAGGACGCCCTCCGGCTCTACCGGTTCTTCGACAGCTGCCTGGACGACTCCGACGCCGTCGAGGCCCTGCGCGATGCCGTCATGGAGCAGTTCCCGGCGAACGAGGGCGAGGGCCTGTTCGCGGCCACGGCCCGGAAGGCCAACCCCTTCTGGGCCCTCGCCTACGCACTCGGCGCCGAGGCGACGCTCCGACTCCCCGGCTGGTTCGGCGACTTCCTGCTCGACTCCGCCCAGGTGCGGGCCTGCCTGCCCCGCGCCGAGGAAGCCCTGGCCCTGACCGGCCCCCGGCGCCGGGACGTCATCGAACGGATCCACGCCTGGCTGGACGGCCTGGGAGACGATCCCGCCCACGACGCCGACACCCTCCTCGACGGCCCGCTGCGCGTGCTGCGCCATGCCGCCCGGACGGGGCAGGGCATCGCCGGGCAGACCCGTTGGTACTGAGGGACCTGCGCCCACAGGGGGACGAGGAGCCGGACTCCCAGGCCGCTGAGGCTCAGAACATCGCGCCGTTGGCGCGCACCGTCTGGCCGGACACCCAGCCCGCCTCGTCGCCGACCAGCCAGCCCACCACCGGGGCTATGTCGTCGGGCCGGCCGAGCCGGCCGCGCGGGCTGTGGTCGGCGGCGGCCGCCATCGACTCCGGGGTCTCGGCGGCCCGATAGAAGGACGTGTCCACCGGACCGGGGGCCACCGCGTTGACCGTGATGCCGCGCGCGCCCAACTCCTTGGCCGCCGCCAGGACCATGCGCTCGACGGCGGCCTTGCTGCCCGAGTAGAGCCCGTACGGTCCGGTCATCACCGAGGTCAGCGTGGTGGAGAGGACCACGTACCGGCCGTTGTCCGCGAGCGTGCGCGCCGCCGCCCGCAGGCTGTAGAACGCGCTGCGGGTGTTCAGGTCGATCACCCGGTCGAACTCCTCGTCGGTGATCTCGGCCAGCGGCTTCTTGAGGACCATGCCGGGCAGGTGCACCACGATGTCGAGCCGCCCGTGCCGCTCCACCACCCCGGCGAACAGCGCGGTGACGTCCGCGGACACGGCGGCGTCGGAGCGCACCGCCTCCGCGGTGACGTCGTGCTTGCGCAGAGCTGCGACGGTCTGCTCGGCGGCCTGCGCGTCGTTGGCGTAGCTGATCACGACGGTCGCGCCGCGCGCCGCCAGCACCTCGGCGCAGGCCGCGCCCTGGTTCCGGCTGCCGCCCACCACGATCGCGACCTTGCCCGTGAGATCGCGAACTCTTGTTTCGGACATGACTGTTCTCCTTGATCCACCCGTGGAGTACAACTGATGGATCATCATATTGCGCTCGTGTCAGGGGCGGGCCCGGTCGCCGATGACGAAGGGGGGCTCCCGGGCCGCGGCCCGGGAGCCCCCTCGCAGGGCGGTGCGGGTCGGCGGCAAGGGTGAGTCCGATCAAGGGGCCGTACGGAGTTGTACGGGAAAATTGCCGTCTGCGCCGGGAGTGCACGAGGGTCGAGGACGGGCGGCCGGGCATCGTTCATCGGCCCGATCCGGCCCGGCTCCGCGCCCGACCTTTCATCTCCTTCGAAGGAGCAACCGTGAGGATGACACGTACGATCAAGCTCGCCGCGGCAGGGATCTTCGCCGCCGGCCTCGTCGCCCTGCCGGCCGGCGAGGCCTCGGCCTCCGGCCTGGGCAGCGACGCCTACCAGGGCCCCTGCCACGCGTACGTCCTGCCCTATTCGGACATGTACGCCTACGGCCACGTCGACGGGCCGGCCAACGGGTGCAAGGTCGACCTGTGGCAGGTGAACATCCAGACCGACGGCGCCACGCACACCGGCTGGGGCGGCGGAGTGAACACGTGGCCGCTCTACCACAACGACGGCGTGCACGAGCTCTACGTGGCGGTCGAGGACCTGAGCACCGGCCTGATCATGTCGGGACCGCTGGTCTACTGAGCCGTCGGATGACGGGAACGCCGTGAACGCGAAGGGCCCGCTCCCCGGTGGGGCGGGCTCTCCGTGGTCGGCGAGCGGCCGGCGGGTTCCGCTCGTACTGGCCGGTGCGGCGCCGTCCTCTAGGCGGCCCGGACCCGGTCGACGAACTCGGCGACGCCGTCGACCCGGCGGTACGGCCTGAACGCGGGTGCGAGCTCGCGGACCAGGGCGACGCACCGCTCGGCGCCGATCCGGGTGGCCAGGTCGAGGGATTCGGTGGTGACGGCGAGTGCCTGGTCGACGTCGTTGGACCGCAGGAATCCCTTGGCCTGGTAGGTCAGGAAGATGCCGCGCGTCTTGTCCCGCGACTTGGGCAGGAGGGACATGCCCTCGGCCATCCGGAGGCACGCTTCGTCGGCCCGGCCGAGGTCCAGGAGGCATTGGCCGGAGTCGACGGCGAGATCGGCGGGGCCCATCCAAGCGCACCAGGCCGGTGCGGGATCGTCGACCCGGGTCGACAGGGCCACCTCGGCGGCGGACAGGTCGCGGTAGCACGCGGAGCGTTCGCCGAGCGCCGCGTGGGCCCTGGCCCGCCGGAGGAAGAGCAGCGACCGGGCGGTGGGGTGCCTCGTCCCGGAGAGGGCGTGGCCGAGCTGGTCGACCGAGACGTCCGGCCGGCCGGTCCAGTTCGACTGGTAGGCGAAGTCGGAGAGCACACCGGCGCCGAAGTCGCGGTCGCCCGCGGCATTCGCGGCTTGCAGGGCGCCCGCCCAGAGCTTCCCCGCCGCGAAGTGCCTGCCCTGGTCGAAGCGGTACCAGCCGCAGGTGGTGGCCAGTGAAGCGGCCAGCAGGTGCAGTCGCTTGGCGACGGGCTCCGTGTGGCGGCCGCCGTCGATCAGGTCGGTGACGGTGACGAGGTGGGCGTCCATCAGCTTGATCGTGTGCTGGCGCTGCTCGGTGGGCAGGGTCGTCAGCTTCGTGCTGGTCTCCTCCAGCCAGTCCACGAGCCCGGGGTCCACGGCTGTGCTGCCGGCGAGGGCGGAAGGCAGGCGATCCGGCTCGATCGACGCCCACTGTGCGGCGAGGCCGGCCAGTGCGGCGGCGCTGAAGGTCATGAAGCTGCGGCGGTCCATGGCGGCTCTCTGTGCGTCTCGAAGTGCTTGGACGGCGTACGCCGCCCCCAGTGGCAGCGGGACTTCGCTTCCGGGCAGCCAGTCGGGCCAGCCGTACAGCTCGATGTCGGCGATCGGGACGTCGAAGGCTTCCGCGAGCAGGAGTTGCGTATCCGGGTTCGGCCGCTTGCGCCGGTTCTCCCACCGGCTGACGGCCGTCTTGTCCGTGCCGGAGCGGAGTCCGTGCCTGCGGGCGGCCCGGTCGAGGGAGACGACGAGGTCGCTCTGTGACCACCCGCGCAGTTCACGGGCGTAGGCGAGGGGGTGTCGGATCGGGTCGTCCACGGGCCAATTCCATCATCGACGGTGACGGGAAGCCTACAGCGCGCGAGGCCGGGACAACCCCGGGACTACGGGCAACGTCTTTTGCGGGATACCGGGTTGGCGATGTACTCGACACGCGCCGACACGTTCCCCTGCGAAGCGGACGGAGCTGGTCGTCGAAGCGACGCGCGCCGGTCATCGGGCATGGACGTCAGGTCATCGAAGACCCTTTCCGACGTTGCTCGCGACAGCCATCGCCTGGGCGCGTTCCGAGCCCGAGAAGGAGCCGATCATGTCCGTCCTGACCGACCGCCTGCCCACGCTGAACCTCGACGTCGACACCGAGCCGCCCGGCCCGCTCGCCACCCGCCCGTTCGGGCTCGACGCCGTCACCAACCCCGTGACCGTCGTGCCGTTGCCTCCGGTCGGACTCGACCCCCGCACGCAGCTGTCGCTGATCGACGGTCGTCCGGCCCTGGATCTGCCGACCGCGGAAACGTCCGGCTGCCAGACCGAGAGCGACGGGCAGACCGTCATCAGCGTCGACTTCGACCAGAACGACGACTGACGATGGCCATCCGCACCGGTACCGGCACGTGCACCGGGAGCACGCGGGGCACCTCGCCGCGCGTGCTCGTCATCACCCACGACCTGGACCCCACCGCCGACCACGTCCTGCGCGAACTCAACGCCCGGGGCGTTCCGTTCTGGCGGACCGACCTGGCTGACTTCCCGCAGCGCACGACCGTGTCGGCGGAGCTCCGGCCCGACGGGGCGTGGGGCGGCACACTGGCGGGGGCGACGGGCGGGGTCGACCTCTCCGAGCTGGCCTGCGTGTGGTGGCGCAAGCCCACCGCCTTCCGGTTCCCGGCCACCATGTCCGGCCCTGAACGGCGGTTCGCCGCCGGGCAGGCCAAGCGTGGCCTGGCCGGCGTCCTCGGTTCGCTGCCGCACGTCCTGTGGGTCAACCGGCCCGAACGGAACGCGGACTGCACCAAGCCCGCGCAGCTCACGGCGGCGGCCGAGGCCGGGCTGCACGTGCCCGCGACCCTGGTCACCAACGACCCGGAAGCGGTCCGGGACTTCGCCGAGCGCTGCGGTGGACGGATCGTCACGAAGGTCCTCGGCGGCATCGTCCACACCGAGGACGGCAAGCGCGGGCAGATCTACACCACCCGAGTCCCGCCCGACCGGTGGGACGAACCGCGGGTCTCCCTGACCGCGCACCTGTTCCAGCGGGAGATCACCGACAAGGCGTACGAGGTCCGCGTCACGTGCGTGGCCGGGAGGGTCTTCCCGGTGCGGATCGACGCTCCCGACGGGCCGGGGCGGCTGGACTGGCGCACCGACTCGAAACGGCTGACGTACGCGCCGATCGGCCTGCCGGCCGCGACCCGGACGGGCATCCTGGACATGCTGTGGCGGCTCGGACTCGTCTTCGCCGCCGTCGACCTGATCGTCGACCGGGCCGGGACGCACTGGCTGGTCGACGTCAACCCAGGCGGACAGTGGGCGTGGATCGACTGCACCCGTGCCGCCGTCACCACCGCGCTGGCGGATCTGTTGCAGAAGGGCACCGCGTGACCTCCACCACCGAGCCGGGCGCCGACACCCTCCATGGCGCCCTCGTCGACGCGCTCGTCGCGGGCGGCTCCCTGAACGACCCCGCGTGGGAGCGCGCGTTCCGGGATGTGCCCCGGCACGTCTTCGTGCCGTACTTCTACCGGCAGGGGCCGGACGGCCGGCAGGAGCGCGTCTGCCGGGACGACCCCGGGTGGCTGGCGGCCGTATACGAGGACCGGCCGCTCGTCACGCACCTGATCGGCGGCAATGCCGCGTCGTCGTCCACGCAGCCGTCCCTCATGGCCGCGATGCTGGAGGCCCTCGGCGAGTTCGGCGACGGCCGGGTGAAGGAGATCGGCGCCGGGACCGGTTACAACGCCGCCCTGCTCGCCCACCGTTACGGCTCCGATCGGGTCGTGACCGTCGACGTCGATCCGGACGTGACGGCCGAGGCCCGGCGCCGGCTCGGCATGACGCGCTACCGGCCGACAGTCGTCACCGCTGACGGTGCTGCGGCCGCCGATGGTGCGTTCGGCGGGATCATCGCGACCTGTGGGATCGGCCGCATCCCGGCTGCCTGGTTGTCGGGGCTCGCCGACGGCGGTGTGATCGTGGCTCCGCTCGGGGCGGGTGTCGTGCGTGCCGAGAGGACGGGCCCCGGGCAGGCCCGTGGGCGGTTCCTCGCCACCGGCGCGTACTTCATGCCGCTCCGCGCGGCGGGGGACAGCGGGATCATCCGTCGCCCGAGGCTGCCTGGTGGTGATGGCCGGGCGAGCGAGGTCGGGGCCGATGCGGTGGTGGACGAGAACTTCCGCTTCCTGGTCGGCGTCGCCCTCGGCCGGCTGGGCTGGACCTACGAACTGTCGGATGCCGGTCGGCCGGTCGGCGCCTGCGTCTGGGCGCCCTGCGGATCGATCGCCGAGCTCCGGGCCGACGGCAGCGTGCGCGAGAGCGGGCCGCGTCGGCTGTGGTCCGAGCTCGAAGCCGCCCACCGCACGTACGAGGACCACGACCGCCCGGACCGGGGTCGCTACGGCCTCACCATCGCCGGGGACGATCAGCGGGTCTGGCTCGACGGGCCCGGCGGCCCGGGCTGGGTGCTCGGTGCCCGGAACGGGTAGCCGATCGGACAAGGTCCCCTGAAGCCCTGAAGCGCCCGATGGTCACGAGGCCCGCGAGCTCGGATGCCTGGTTCTATCCGAGTGAGTTCGACTCCGATCTCAGGGGACCGGATCTCCCGGCCGGGACCCGGGCCGAGGTCCTGGCCTGTGCTTGGGAGTACGTCCGTTGTGTGGTTCCCGAGTTCACCAGCTGGGAGCGGTACGTCGCGCTGGTGCGGATCATCGCCATCGGCATCGTCGCGGAGTTCCACGGGGACGGGATCGACGCGGCGGCCGAGGACCGTGTGCTGGGGTACGACCTGGACGGACTCCTGGAGTCGCTGTTCGGCGGCAGTCCCGCGTGCGAGGCGATGGCCCGCGAGTACCGGACCTTCCTGATCGTCACCACGGAGAAATCGCGCGGTGCCCGTGGCTCGGAGCTCTTCCGCCGGGAGGCGCGCGGTCGGTCGCCCCGGGCCGGCGCGGGATCGAGATGTCCGATCAGGTCACCGGGACGCGGCCCATGGGCGCCGAGAACACAGGGCTGGAAAGGGGCGTCCCGCACGGCACGGCCACCGGCCGGTCCCCTGACGGGAGGTGCTCGTCACATCTCGCCGCGCAGCCGGGCCGCCGTACTGGCGACCAGGTCCGGGAAGCGGTGGACCGGGACGGCCGGTGAGGCGCCGATTCCGAGGGCGCCCTCCGGCACGTACGCGACGTGGCAGCGCAGGCACAGGTAGGCGGCGCTCCAGGCGGTCGCGAAGGACGGGTACACCACGGAATGTGCCTCGAAGGCCTTCTGCGAGCGCCGGCGGGTCCTCGAGCGCTGGATGATCAGCAACACCGCCGCGAGGACGAACGGGCCGCCCAGGACGGTGAACGCGATCGCCGAGTTCTGCCCGGCGCCCTTGTCGCCGGACGTCAACAACGGCAGCATGGCGAGCGCCCAGGCCGCCGCGACGGCCACGACGATCGCCAGTGCGCACCCGCCGCTCGGCCGGACGAGCCGCGGCGGGGGCGGCGGCGCGATGTGGGACGCCAGCAGACTGCTGGTGGAGCCGGAGCTGTGGACGGTCGAGCTGCCGAAGCTCGGGACCACCCCGACCCCGCGCGCGTACGCGACGCCGGAGGAGTAGCCGGTGCTGGTCCCGGAGTACGTGCTGGTCTGCGACTCGTAGACGCTGGGAACGCTCCGCACCTGGTCGAGCGTCCCGCATTGCGGGCAGTTGATCCGGCTCATGTGTCCCCCCGAGGTCGACCTGACGGCATGACGGCAGACGATCATGGCACAGGCTGCCCGAACGGGCACAACCGTGCGCAACCGTGCGCACGACCGGAGGGTGTGAGGAGCCGGGCGCCGGGATCCGATCGCGATCGGCTGTCGGCTCCGCGGGCCGGCGAGCCAGGGGGTCGCGTGCGTCGAGTGGGGTTTCCTTCGTGTAGCGGTCCGGTCTTGTGGTGATTTGGTGGACGTGCGGCCCTGGTGCCGTCTTTGGTGTGGGATCAACGCAACGCTAACTCCGGATCGACGGAACGTCAGGAGCGCGTCGGGGCACAGCCGGCCGTCCGCGCGGGACGGGCTCGCTGCCCGCCGGGGCCCTACAGGGTTCCCCGGGAGGGCAGGTGGGTGTGCGGGGGCCGGTCGGCCGGAGTTGGCAGTAGGTGCCCGAACGAGCAAGGGTGTCCACCGAGTGTTGACATGGTCACGGGGCGCGGGAGGGGATGGGGCAGGGGGAGATCGCGGAGGTGGGCGGGCCCGTTCCGGCGGAAGGGGCCCGTTGACACGGGTGGGGCGCCGGGTGCACCTTTCCGGTCCGGTTCCCCGGGGGAACCGGACCGGAAAGGTGCACGCCGATTCAGTTTCCCTGCCTGATGTCGCTCAACGTTCCGCTGACGTTGAGGAGTTCGTGGCACGTCGGCGCCTGCTTGCCGGAGGCCGGGGTGCCGGGCGCCTCACAGGTCACGTTCACCGTCACGGCCTGGTCCTCGGGGACCTGGATGGGAGTCACCCAGTGGTAGTCCTGGTTGCGGAAGGTCTCCAGCGCGATGGTGATGATCGTCTGCTTGCCGGCCGTGATGGTCAACTGCCCCTGGTCCCCCTGGAAGTTGCTGGCCACGACGTCGGTGATGTCGAACACCTTGCCGTGCGGCACCTGGTAACTGCCGGACGACGAAGTGGCGTTCGCGGTCTGCACGTCGATCGTGGCGGAGCTCTGCTGCCCGGTGCCCGGCACCGCCAGGCCCGGGCCGGGGCCGCCGCGGCTGCCGCTGGTCGGCTGCCCGGCTCCCGGCTGCCCCGCACTCGGCTGGCCGGCGCCGGGCTTCCCCTGGTTGGGGGTGCCGCCGGGGGCCGGGGCTCCCGGCTCCGCGCCGGTGGCCGGGCCGGGGGTGGCGCTCTGCTGCGCGACGGCCTGTTCGGCGGCCTGCTTCGCGGAGCTGCGCACCGCCGGGCGGACGAGGGCGAACCACGCCAGCAGCAGCGCGATCAGTGCCGCCAGGAGGGCGAGCAGCCACTTGGGGAAGATCGGGAGCTGGAGGAACTCGCCGCCGAGGACGGGGCGCTGAGCCGCCGTCGGAACCTCGGCGGGGGTGTCGGCCGACTCCTTCCCGGGCGGCTTGACCTCCTCCGGGCCCACCGTGACCTCGAACGGCCAGGACGCCTGCTTGCCGAACCAGATCAGCTTGCGGGCGCGTGCCCGCAGCCGCACCTCCCCGGACTCGCCGGGTTCGAGGCGCAGCTTCTCCGGGGTGACCTTGAACCGCAGGTCCTCACCGGCCTGCCCGGGCGTGAACACCACGCTGCCGGGGGCGTTCCCGAGGTTGCGCACCGACGTCCGGTAGCGCCCGCGCAGCCAGCCGCGGCGGCGGCGCGGGGCGATCGCGGCCTGGAGCTCCTGGAACGGGGTCACCGTGACGGTGGTCTCCGGGACCGTCACCAGCTCGGGGCGCTCCGTCGGCAACACCCGGATCCCGAGCGGGAATTCACCGGCGCGCGCGGCGGGCGACCGGGGCGGGGCGAGGCGCACCGTCACCGTCGTGGACGTCCCGGGGTAGAGGGAGACGCGGGCCGGCTCGACCGTCGTCCAGGCGGCGCAGTCGCCGACGACCTCCAGCGAGTACGCCTCGACGATGTCGAGACCGTTGCGCACGGTCAGCGTCGTGGTGGCCACGCCACCGGGCGCCACCGTCAGTGTGGGCAGGCCGAGTTCGGCGGATGTGGTCATAGCGTGACGGTAGGACCGCCGGCCCGTCCGCGGAGAGGGCCGTGCGGGCAAGCCGCGGGCCGCACCCCTTGCCCCGCGCGGACAGGCCGCCCTCGTCATGGGCGAACGACGCACCCCCGTCCGGTGCCGCCGCGCAGCAGCGCGCGAGCCGGGTGCCCCCCTCAGGCCAACGGCCGGTCCCGCCCCGCGGCGGACGGCCGTCACATCGCAGGTCCACTGCAGAATGGAGTGTTCGATGACGTCGACGTCGACCGATACGTCCCGCGAGGAGGCCGTCACCACCCGGCGGGCCCCGGTGGCGCCACGGTCCGGCAGCGCCCGTCCCTCCGACGCGGGGCGCGTCCCCGTCCAGCCGGTGCGCGGCGCGGCGGGCCGACCGTCCGGCGCGGCGGGCCAGGTGCCGGGCAGGCCGGGCCAGGTGCGCGTGGCCGTGTACGCGGAGGACCTCATCCTGCAGACCGGTGTGGTCCAGCAACTGCGCCAGCGACCGGAAGTGGAGCTGCTGAGCGAGGCGGACGCGGGGAAGGCGGACGTCTCCCTGCTGGTGGTGGACGCCCTGACCGACGTGGTGGCCGAGCGGCTGCGCCGGCTGCGGCTCGCCACCTCGGGCCGAATAGGCCTGGTGGTGGGCCATTTCGAGGCGGGCGGGCTGCAGACGATCGTCGAGTACGGGGTCGCCGCGGTGCTGCGGCGCTCGGAGGCGGACCAGGACCGGCTGGTGCACCTCATCACCGCCCTCGCCAACGGTGAGGGCGTGATGCCCGGGGACCTGCTCGGCGAACTGCTCGACCGGATCGGGGTGCTCCAGCGCACGATGCTCGACGGGCGCGGGCTGACCCTGTCGACACTGACGGCCCGGGAGGTGGAGATGCTGCGGCTGGTGGCGGAGGGCTTCGACACGAGCGAGATCGCCGCCAAGACCTCCTACTCCGAACGCACCGTCAAGAACGTGCTGCACGAGATCATCACGCGGCTGGGCCTGCGCAACCGGGCGCACGCGGTCGGGTTCGCGATGCGGCGCGGGCTCATCTGAGGGGCGGTGCACCGGGGCCCGCCTTCGAACCCCCGTCGGCGGGCGGGCCCCGGGACCGCCGCGTCCTGCCCTCCGGGGACAGCGGCCGCTACCCCCGGATCGGGTGCCCGGGCCCTGTTCCCGGGCGCGCGGGCCGGTGAGACTGCCGGGGAGACCGCCCCTGCAACCTGTGAGGTCGAGCGTGACCGGCGCCACCGGCACTCCCCGCTCCAACCGGCGGCCGGCCCGGGCCGCCGTCGCCGTCCTGCTCGCGCTGGCGGCGGCCGTGCTGACCCTGGGTTCCGCCCCCGGCGGGTCGGGCGGCCGGGCCGCCCCGGCCGTGACGGCCGACGCGCCCGGTGGACGGATCGTCTTCGCCGGCACGAACCACCGCGGCCTCGGCCGGGTGACCGGCACGGCGGACAGCACGCCGCTGTTCGGTCCGGGCCCGGTCCACTTCGACCAGGACCCCTCGGCCCGCGGCGGCGAGCTGGTCTTCACGAGCCTGCGCGACGGCCCGTTGCCGCAGGTGTACCTGCGCGACGCGGCCGGCGCGGTGCACCGGCTGACCACCGGCATGGACACCGCCCACCCCGCGCTCGCGCCGGACGGCAAGGCCGTCGTCTTCGAGGCGCTGGAGCCCACCGGGACGGGCAGCACGTCCCAGCACGTCCTGTGGGTGGTGAACCGGGACGGCGGCGGCCTGCGGCGGCTGACCGACGGCGCGGCTGACGAGACGCACCCGACGGTCTCGCCGGACGGCAAGTGGGTCGCGTACGCGTGCACCGGCGACCCGGCGCACACCCAGATCTACCTGCGGCCGTTCGCCGGCGGGCCCCCGACCAGGATCACCACCGTGACCAGCGGGAACGCCGTCGACCCGACCTGGAACCCGCTCGACGACAACGAGCACCGCAACCAGATCGTCTACACCTGGGACCAGGGCGAGAAGGGCCGGACGCTCATCCTCACCTCGCCCACCGGCGGGGAGAAGGCCTTCTTCCCCGGTACCGGCTCGACCTGGAAGACCGGCTCCGCCTCCTGGCTGGCGGACGGCACCGGCGTCCTCTTCCTCAGCCCCGACGTGGCCACCCCCAAACCCCCGGCGGATCCGCCGCAGCCGCCGGTCGTGAACCTCTACCGCGCGCCGACCTGCGACTGCACCGCGCCCCAACTGCTCTACAGCACCGACCGGTTGATCGCCACGCCGACCTGGCTCGGCACCCAGGCCCAGGGCGGCCCGGTGGTGGAGCAGACCAGCGCGTCCGCCTCCGACGTCGCCGACGTCCAGGACGTCCTCCCCGACGGCGCCGACCCGCGCGACCTCGGCATCAGCGTGCTGAGGGAGGACCCGGCCGCCGACACCAACACCAGCACCGACCCGGCGGCCGACCCGCTCTTCCACCCCCGCCCCGGGTACGACCCCTGGTTCGAGCGGCAGGCCTACACGCCCGACGGCCGCCAGATCGTGGTGACCCGCTACGAGGACTCCCCGGCCGGCCGGATCGAACGGATCTGGCTCGCCGACGCCGACGGCTCGAATCCGCACCCGATGAACCTGGCCGGGCGCCGCCCCGACGACCGCGACACCGACCCGTCGCTCTCGCCGGACGGCAAGCTGATCGTGTTCAGCCGCAGCGCCCCGGGCGGTGGCCAGACGCCCGCGCGGCCGGGCCGGATTCTGATCGCGGACGTGTCCACGGGCGCCGTCGTGGGCACCGTCGAGCCGCCGGCCGGACAGCAGGGGGCCTCGGACGGCGAGCCCTTCTGGTCCCCCGACGGCAAGCTGATCGCCTTCTCCAGGACGGCCGTGGTCAACGGCAACGCGGGCAACCTGCACGTCTGGACCGTGCCCGCCGACGACCTCACCCGCCAGGCCGACCTCAGCAAGGCGATCTGCCCGGGCACCTGCAACGTCATCGACGACAGCCCCGTGTTCTCGCCCGACGGCCGCCGCATCGCCTTCAACCGCAAGGCGGGCGACGGCGGGAACAACCGGCAGGACGGCGTGCTGGTCACCTCGCCCACCGGCGCCGACTGCACGGTCGTCCTGCCCGCCGGGCTCCGCGACGACAAGGGCGCCTGCACCCGCACGCTGCCCGACACCTCCGCCACCGGCCCGTACCAGCCCCGCGACGTCGCCTGGACGGCGAACGGCGCGCAGCTGGTGCTCACCTCGCGCCGGGCCCTGCCGCCTAACTCGCCCGAGGGGCTCGGCGTCTACGACTTCGCCGCCGGCACGCTCACCCCGCTCGACCGCCGGCTGCCGGGACGCCAGAAGGAGCCGTCCGTCCAGCAGTCCGTCGACCTCGCGCTGAAGGCGCCCGCCCGGACCCCCGACGTCCCCGTCGGCACCGCCACGGACGTGCCCGTCACCGTCACCAACAAGGGCCCCGCGCCCTCGCCCGGCACCGTCCTCACGGTCTCGGTGCCGACCGGCGCCCGGCTCGGCGGGCTGAAGACCCCGGTCGGGACGTGCGACGCCGGCGCGCTGCGCTGCGACCTCGGCACCCTGGCGCCGGGCGCGGAGGTCCGGGTGACGGCCACGCTGATCGGCACCCGCAGCGGGCCGCAGCCGTTCGGCTGGAGCGTCACCGGGACGGTCGTCGACCCGAACCCGGAGGACGACTTCGCCGAGACGATCCTGCCGGTGCAGGACGCGCCGAGCCCGTCGCCGACGCCTTCGCCCACGGCGACTCCTTCGCCCACGCCCACGCCGACGCCTTCGCCCACGGCAACGCCGAGCCCGACGCCCACGTCGCCGGCCCCCGCGCCACCGCCCGGCTCGACCGACCCGCACGGGCAGCCGGGCCCCCAGCCCGCGGCCGGCCCCGGCGTGGCCATCGCGGCCCAGCCCAACCCCGGCTACGTCGGCGGCCACGTCACCGTCACCTACACCGTGCGCAACGCCGGCCAGGCCCTCGCCACCGGGCTGCGCCTGTCCCTCGGGCTGCCCCCGGGCGTGCCCACCGAGGCCCTGCCCCCGGGCTGCCGGGCCGGGACGTGTGCGCTCGCCGACCTGCGGCCCGGCCGCAGCCAGGTGGTCCGCGTGGTGCTGTCCCCGGTAGCGGCGCTCGACACCACCATCACCGCCGAACTCACCACCACCGGCACCGACGCCGAACCGGGACCGCACCGGGCGAGCACCCCGCTGCGCATCCTGCAGCCCCGCATCGTCGCGGTGCCACCGATCGGCAAGCCCGGCTTCGTCACGTCCGTCCGCGGCGTGGACTTCCCGCCCGGCGCGCCGGTGCGGTTCACCTGGCAGCCCGGCATCACCGCCGCGGCGGCGCCCACCTACCCGCGGGCGGACGGGACGTTCGCCGGGCAGCTGCTGATCCTTGCCAAGGACGAGACGGGTCCGCGGACCATCACCGCCGACGGTCCCGGGTTCTCGCCGGTGACCTGCCCGTTCCTCGTCGTGGAGGGCAGTATCGGCCCGCCGGGGGAGGTGGAGCGGCGGTGATCGGCGTGGCCGGCGTGGTCGGCGGCGAGGCCGGGAGGGGTGGCGAGGACGTGACGGGTGACCGGAACGGTCGGTCGGGGGAGGCGGTGCGGCGGTGATCCACGAGGTCGACGAGGCGTTGCGCCTGCTGCTCGCCGAGGCCGGTCTGCCGGAGCGCGGCGTCGAGGTGGTGTTCGACGCGCCCACGCGGGACATGGCGGCCCGGCGGGTCGCGCCGACGGTCGACGTGTTCCTCTACGGGATGCGCGAGGACACGGCCCGCCGGCAGGCCGGCGCCGTCGCCGAGTACGACGAGGACGGCGTGGTGGTCGGCCACCGGGCCGCGCCCCGCTGGTTCGAACTGGCCTACCTGGTCACCGTCTGGACCAACCGGCCGCAGGACGAACACCGGCTGCTGGCCGAGGTGTTGCAGTGTCTCACGGCCGTGGACGCGCTGCCCGCCCGGGTCCTGACCGGCACGCTCGCCCGGCTCGGGCTGACCGTCGGCCTCGACATCGCCGGGCGCGACTCGGGCCTGCCGTCGGTGTCCGACGTGTGGTCCGCGCTCGGCGGGGAGATGCGGCCCTCGATCGACCTGAGGGTGCTCGCCCCGCTGCCCGGTGCGCTCAGCCCCGCCGGGCCGCCCGTCACCGAGGGGCTCGTCGTGCGCGCCGAGGACACCACCCGGGAGCACCCGGCGCCCGCCGAGCACCCGGGCCGCCGACTGCGCTACCGCGGCGGCGCGGACCCGGGCCCGGACGGCTTCGCCGCGCCCCGGGAGCGCGGACTGCCACCGGGCCGCCGACCGCGCGGCGGGACGCGGTGAGCCGGTCGCGCGCCGGTGCCCCGGCCGACCACCTGTGGGAACGGCTGCACCGGGTCGAGCAGCGCGTCCGCACCGCCGTCCACGAGCGCCGCGCCGCCGACCCCGACCCGGACGACCCCTACCGCGGCCAGTACCTCGGCCCGGAGGCGGTCGAGCGGATCCTGGCGGCCCCCGCCGCAAGGGGCCGCAGCGATGAGAACACGGACCCGCCGCCGCCCGGCTCACGGCTCGCCCGGCTCTGCGCGGCCTTCGGACTGCTCCCGGTGGACCTGGACCTCCTCCTGGTGGCCCTCGCCCCCGACCTCGACACCCGCTTCGAGCAGCTCTACGGCTACCTCAACGACGACCTGACCCAGCGCCGGGCGACCATCGGCCTGGCCCTCGACCTGTGCGGACTGCCCGCCGCCGGCGCCGGCCGCCTCCGGTTCTCCGCGCGGGCCCCGCTGATCGCCGCGGACCTCCTGGAGATCACCGAGCCGGAGCGCCCGCTGCTCTCCCGCGCGCTGCGCGTACCGGACCGCGTGGCGGCCCACCTGCTCGGCGACGACGAGCCGGACGACGTACTCGCCGGGCTGGCCCGTCGGGCCGCCCCTGGCGCCGCAGCGCCCGCTTCCGGCACCGCGGAGCCCGTCGACCGTCTGCGCGCGCTCGCGGCGGACGGCGGGCTGGTGCACCTCCTGGACCGGAGCGGCCACGCCGGCCCCCTGGCGGTGGCCGCCCTGGCAGCCGACGGACGTCCGCCCCTCGTCGTGGACGCCGCCGCGCTGGCCGCCCGTCCGCCGGGCGCCGTCGTGCGCGTGCTCGCCCGCGAGGCGCGCCTCGGCGGGAGCGGCGTGGTGCTCGGACCGCTGGACCGGCTCGAACCCGAACGGCCCGAGCGGGCCGCCCTGTTGCGCGAGCTGTGCGCCGCGCTCGCCGGCGTCCCGCTGATCGTGCACGGCCCGCAGGTGTGGGACCCGGCCTGGGCCGACGAGAGCCCGGTGGTCGTCACCGTCCCCCCGCCGGAGGCGCACGGGCTGGCCGAGCAGTGGGCCCGCGCACTGGGAGGTGTGCCGGAGGAGGACGAACCGAAGCCGCTGAGCGAGGAGTTGGCGGAGGCGGTGGCCGCCTACCGGCTCGACCGCGAGAAGTTGCGGCGGGCCGCCACCGTGGCGGCCAGGACGGCGGCCGCCGAGCGGCGGCCGGTGTGCGCCGACGACGTGCGGGCCGCCGTCCGGGCCCAGAACGCGGCCGGTCTGGCCCGCCTCGCCCGGCGGATCGAGCCCGGGGTCGGCTGGTCCGACCTGGTGCTGCCGCCGCCCACCGAGGCCCGGCTGCGCGAGCTCGTGCTGCGGGCCCGCCACCGCGACCAGGTGCTCGGGCAGTGGCGGATGCGGCCCGGCGGCGGCCGGGGGAACGGCGTGATCGCCCTGTTCGCGGGGGAGTCGGGCACCGGCAAGACGATGTCGGCGGAGGTGGTCGCCGCCGAGCTCGGCATGGAGCTGTACGTCGTGGAGCTCTCCACCGTCGTGGACAAGTACATCGGCGAGACCGAGAAGAACCTGGAACGCGTCTTCACCGAGGCCGCCCAGGTGAACGGCGTCCTGCTGTTCGACGAGGCGGACGCGCTGTTCGGCAAGCGCTCCAAGGTCGAGGACGCCCACGACCGCCACGCCAACCTGGAGACGGCCTACCTGCTCCAGCGCATGGAGTCCTTCGAGGGCATCGCCGTCCTGACGTCCAACCTGCGCGCCAACCTCGACGACGCGTTCACCCGGCGGCTGGACGTCATCGCGGAGTTCCCGCTGCCGGACGAGGCGCAGCGGCGCCTGCTGTGGGACCGCTGCCTCGGGCCGTGGCTGCCGCGCGGCGACGACCTCGACCTGGACTTCTGCGCCCGGAGCTTCGAGCTCACCGGCGGCTCCATCCGGGCCTGCGCGGTCTCCGCGGCCTACCTGGCCGCCGGGACGGGTGCCCCGCTGGGCATGGCGCAACTGGTCGCGGCGGTGGTCGGCGAGTACCGCAAGCTGGGCCGGCTGGTGCTGGAGAGCGAGTTCGGGCCGTGGCTCGGAGTCCTCGGGGACGCCGGGCACGGCTGAGCCCGCTGTGCCGGAGGCGACGGTTGGGAGTGCCCGCCGGGGACAGTCCTCCCTGCCCCCGGTCGGGGACCGTGGGACATGTCCCCGGGCGCCGCGCGGCAGCAGACTCGGGGGCGACCGACCGGCCACCCGAAGGAGCGCGAATGCCGTCGTACCTCACACCGGGCGTGTACGTGGAGGAGGTCCAGTCCGGTGCCCGCCCGATCGAGGGCGTCGGCACGGCCGTCGCCGCGTTCGTGGGCTTCGCCGAGGCCGGTCCGTTCCACGAGCCCACGCTGGTGACCACCTGGGACCAGTACGTCCAGCGGTTCGGCGGCTTCACCGAGGGCACCTACCTCGCGCACGCCGTGTACGGCTACTTCGCCAACGGCGGCGGCTCGGCCTACGTCGTCCGGGTCGGCGACCCGGCGCGGCGGGCCCCCGGTGTCGTGCCCGGACCGGTGGCGCCGCCGCCCGTCGCCGTCTCCGGCCTCCTCTTCTCGGCCCTGCCCGGCGCGGGCGCCGACGTGTCGGTCGAGATCGCCGACGCGGAGGGCGAGAACGTCCCCGAGGACCGGTTCCGCGTGCTCGTCCGCAAGGGCGCCGAGGTCGTCGAGACGTACGACGTCTCGACCCGTCGGAACACCAAGGGCTACGTCGTCACCCAGCTGCGGGAGTCGAAGCTGGTCGCGGTCGCCGAGCAGCCCGGCACGGCGCCGAGCCGCCCCGAGCGCCGGACCCACGCCCTGGCCGCCGCTCCGGCGCCCGCACCGGTCGCGGCCCCGCCGGCCCGGCTCGACCCGGCCGAGTACGTCGGCGACGCTGCGGCCAGGACCGGCTTCTCGGGCCTGGAGGCGATCGACGAGATCACGATGGTCGCCGTGCCCGACCTGATGAGCGCCCACCAGCGCGGCGACCTCGACGACGAGGGCCTGCGGACGGTGCAGCTCGCGGTGATGTCGCACTGCGAGCAGATGGGCGACCGGATCGCCGTCCTCGACCCGCCGCCCGGCCTCAACGCCCAGCAGATGCGCGCCTGGCGCAACGACGAAGCCGGCTTCGACTCCCGCTACGCCGCGCTCTACTACCCGTGGATCAAGGTCTTCGACCCGGCCACCGGCCGCAACGTGCTGGTCCCGCCGAGCGGGCACGCCGCCGGGGTGTGGGCGCGCAGCGACGCCGAGCGCGGCGTGCACAAGGCGCCGGCCAACGAGGTCATCCGGGGCGCGGTCGACCTGGAGATCCGCCTCAGCAAGGGCGAGCAGGACCTGCTCAACCCGATCGGCGTCAACTGCGTGCGGGCGTTCCCCGGGCGCGGCATCCGGATCTGGGGCGCGCGGACGCTCTCCTCCGACCCCGCGTGGCGCTACCTGAACGTGCGCCGGCTCTTCAACTACCTGGAGGAGTCGATCCTGATCGGCACCCAGTGGGTGGTGTTCGAGCCCAACGACGACCGGCTGTGGTCCAGCATCCGCCGGAACATCACCGCGTTCCTCACCGAGGAGTGGCGGCGCGGCGCGCTGTTCGGCCAGACCGCGGCCGAGGCCTTCTACGTCAAGTGCGACCGCGACAACAACCCGCCGGAGTCGATCGACCTCGGACAGGTGATCTGCGAGATCGGGGTCTCGCCGGTGAAGCCCGCGGAGTTCGTGGTGTTCCGGCTCGCCCAGTTCTCCGACAGCACGAGCCTCGTCAACGAGTGACCGGCACCGTCGGCACCTACGGGAATGGGAAGGTGACAGCACGCCATGGCTGAAGGCGATCCGCTCTCCACACACATATTCGGCGTCCAACTCGGCGGCTACAACGTCGAGTCGGTCAAGGAGGTCAGCAACCTCACGGTCGAGCAGGACGTCGTCGAGTACAAGCAGGTGACCCAGGAGGGCAAACTCATCGTCCGCAAGCAGCCCGGTGCGCGGCTGCCCGGCGAGGTGACGATCACCCGCGGCCTCGACAAGAGCAGCACGTTCTCCGAGTGGATCAAGGAGACCCTCAACAACGGGGCGATCAACACCGCGCGCCAGAACCTCACCATCGAGGTCAAGGACACCACCGGCGCCACCCTGCGCCGCATCCACCTCAACAACGCCTGGGCCAGCCGCTGGGAGGGCCCCACGCTCAGCGCGGGTGAATCGAGCCCGGCGACGGAGACCGTGACCATCGTGTTCGAGGAGATCTCGGTCGATTGACATGCTCCCCCTCCCACGGAGGGAGGGGGGATTCCTGGCTCACGCTGCCCGATCGTCCTGCGGACGTTCAGGTCTTCCGCGATCAACACCAGCCGGGTTCAGACCAGCCCGGACGAGCATCACGCGGGCGGAGTTCTTGTCGCGAGGCGACACGACTCCGCACGCGGTGCACGAGTAGATCCTCTCAGAGAGGGGGAGGCGGTGTTTGGCTCTCACACCGCAGTGCGCGCAGTCCATCGTGGTGTGCGCAGGGTTGACCGGATGAACGGTCCGTCCGTGCTTCCGCGCCATCTCGACCAACGCCGCCTTCGTGGCGCCGATCACGGCGTCGGCCGCCTTGTTGGCCATAGTGGTCTTGGCAAGGAACTTCGGCCGGAAGTCCTCCACCGCGATCGCGTCATGGTCGTGTACAACCGACTTGGCCCACTTTCGGGCCGTGTCCTGCCGCTGGTTCGCGATCTTCTTGTGGACCTTGGCGGCCTGTCGTTGGGCCTTTCGGTAGCCTTTCGTCTGTGCCTTCCCCTTCGGCTGCCGTCTCCGGGCCATCTGCCGCTGGTAGTGCGCGAGTTTCCGCGCGGCGCTTTCCCCGTACTGAGGATGGGGAAGGTCGTGGGCATCGCTGGTCGTGGTTGCGATCTCCTTGACGCCCCAGTCGATTCCGATGGCGCGGCCGATGGCGGGCAGCGGCTCGGGCTGGGTGAGGACGACGAAGGAAGCCCACCAATGCCCGACAGCGTCACGGTGGATCCGCACACTGGATGGGTCGGAAGGCAGCTCGCGGGACCAGACCACGGTCAGCACGATGCCGCCGGCCAGGTGCAGCCGGCCGTCCTTGATCCGGAATCCGCGTCGAGTGTAGTTGAGCGACGCGAGCGCCTCGCGCTTGCGTTTCGGCTTCGGCAACCCGGCGCGCTGACGCATCGGCAGCATCGCCTTGATGTCCTTCATCGCCTTGGCTCTCGACTTGCCGAAATCCCGGATGACCTGCTGCTGCGGTACCGACGCCCCGTCACGCAGCCACGCCATCGCGACGCGCGCCTCGGTCAGGAGCTTGTCCAGGTCCGCCGGCCCGCAGGTGCGCCTGCTCTCGGAGTCGGCCCGGTTGTGTAGGTGGATCTTGCGAGACGTGTGGACGCATTCGTTCCAGACCCAACGGCACCGGCCCCACTCCGCTTCCAGCAGGGCGGACGCGGAGGACGACACGCGAAGCCGGTAGGTGTACCGGGCGTATCCGGGACCTTCGATCATCGCCGCTGTCGTCATGATCCGCAACCTAACAGCACCCACTGACAATGAATGAAAGAGAGCGCAGGCCAGAACAGATGCGCAGAGAAACCCGCCGCTGCGCGGCTCTGAATCATGAACCTTCCCCATTTCTCCGGGCGGAGGGCCCCCCAGCTCTCCCGGCTGGCACCGGGAGCATCCAGGGAGAGATTTGGTGAGGCGGAAGATCGGTCTGGACGAACTGCTGGAACGGGCGCCCGCCGCCCAGCAGAACAGCGAGCCGCAGCAGCAGGCCCCGGGACCCGCCGGTCCGCGGGCGCGGGCGCCGCACACCGAGTTCGAGTTCGAGCTGCCGCTCGGGTACGTCGACGACGAGGGCACCGTCCACCGGTACGGCGCCATGCGCCGGGCCACCGCCCGCGACGAACTGATGCCGCAGATCGACCTGCGGGTCAAGGAGAACCCGGCCTACCTGAGCGTCGTGCTGCTCAGCCACGTCATCACGCGGCTGGGCGACATCACCGACGTGCACGCCGGCGTCGTCGAGCGGATGTACGCCACCGACGTGGCGTTCCTCCAGGACCTCTACCAGCGCGTCAACAGCGAGGGCCACACCCGCGCCGCCGTGACCTGCCCGCACTGCGACGGCGCCTTCGAAGTCGACCTCGCCGGTGGGCGCCTGGGGGAATCGTGACGTACGCGCCTGCTCGGCTGCACGAGGAGATCGCGTACATCGCCTACCACTTCCACTGGCAGCGCGAGGACATCCTCGACCTGACCCATCACGAGCGCCGGCAGTGGGTGCGCGAGATCGCGCGGCTCAACACCCGGATCAGCGAGGGTGGGTGAGCGGCGGATGGGGCTGCGGGACTGGCTCGGCCGGCGGCGGGGCGAAGGTGCCGAAGGGGGCGCGGAGGTCGTCGTCCCCGCTGGTGGTGGTGTCGAGCGGCGGCGTCCGGCGTCGGGGGACGGGGGGTGGCGCGAGGTGGCGCCGTTGGTCCCGACCCTGGACGGCGCGGCGCGTGGCGTCAGTGACGGGCTGAACTTCCGTTCCAGGCTGGCCGCTTGGCAGGATCCCTCGCTGTGCGGGCCGCTCGGGCACGCCGTCCTGCCGGGCGCTCCGGTGGGGATCCTGCGAGCGGTGGCGGTACCGGGCTCCCCCTCGACGGTCGAGGGCGGGGACGCGCTCGTGCTGCCGGACGTGTGGGGCGAGGGTGGGGCGGCGGAGCCGGGGCAGCCGGGGGAGGTCCGGCCGGTTCAGCGTGCTGTCGCGGTGCGGAGGCTTCGCGTGCGGGCGGTGCAGCGCGCGCGTTCGCCGCAGCGGCCGGCCGGCTCGGTGGGCGCTGACGGTGATGGCGTGTCGACGTCCGGGCCGGTGCCGGGTGCACCGGAGTCGGTTGCGCCGACGGCGGGCACGCCTGTGCCGGGTGCGGTGGCTGCACCCGAGCGTGGGAACGATGTCGGCGGTGCGGTGCGGCTGCGTCCCGTCGGTGAAGCGCTGACGGTGGCGCGGCGTCCCCGTGGCCTGTCGGTGCGGCCCGTTGCGGTCGTGCGCGATTCGGACAGGACGCCGGAAACCGTTGTCGAGCCGTCAAGCCAGGGTGTGGGCGGATCGCGACCCGTGGCGGCTGTGGACGGCGAGGCTACTCCTCGCCCCGCGCCGGCGCCGGAAGGGCAGGCCGAACGGCCGGTCCAGCGTGCCGCCGTCGCGCCGGGCGAGGGTGGGGCTACCCGCCCGGTTCTCGGCGAGCCCATGGCGGCGCTGCCCGCGAGTGCCGCACCTTTGGCCCCTGCCGCTCCGCAGGCTGCATCGGGTGTGCCGGCCATGCCCGTGGTCCCCGCCGATACGGCAGGCCCTGTGGCGGGCGCACCCGCCGAGGCGTCTGATCGGGGCAACCCGGGGCCGTCCCGCACTCAGCGTGGGTCCGTCGGTGCTGCGCCCGTGCAGCGTGCGTCGTCCGAGGCGCCGGCCGGGCGGTCCCGGCCCGCTGATGCGCCTGCCCGGGGCGGTCGGGCGTCTTCTGGTGCGCAGCGTGGGTCTGCCAGTGACGCGCCTGTGCAGCGTGTGCCCGCCGAGGCGCCGGATCGGGGTGATCCGGCGCCGTCTCCGTCTCGGCGTGGGTCCGTCGGTGAGGTGCCCGTGCAGCGTGTGCCGTCCGAGGCACCCGATCGGGGCGGCCCGGCGCCGTCTTCGTCTCGGCGTGGGTCCGTCGGTGAGGTGCCCGTGCAGCGTGTGCCGTCCGAGGCACCCGATCGGGGCGGCCCGGCGCCGTCTCCGACTCCGCGTGACTCCACCAGTGACACGCCCGTGCAGCGTGTGCCGGCCGAGGCGCCGACAGGACGGACGTGGCGCGACGGCACCTCCGTCCGTACGCGTGGGGGCCTGGGTGCGCCCCTCGACGCCTTGCCGCCGACGGCGGCTGGGGCCGTTGGGCGACGGGCTGCCGGGCGGGAGAGCGGGACAGCGGACGTGCAGGGCACACCGCCCGGCGGCACCGCTCCGCTGCTCGGCGAGCGACGGCCGGTTCGGCGGGTCATGGGTTCCGGTGCGGGGACGGCACGGGAACCGGGCACGTCGGCGAACGGCGAAGGGATGCCCGTTCAGCGCGCCGTCGAGGGCGCGCAGGGGGCAACAGGACTCCCTGGTGGGAGCGTTGGCGAACGAGGGGAAGGCCGCGACGGCCGGCCGGCGGACGGGGCGACCGCGCTGCCGAGGCAGGGTTCTGCGCCCCGGCCCGGTGATGCGGCTCCCGTCGTGGTTCCGGTGCGTCCGGTCGGCGGCGGTCGTGCTGTGCAGCGGTACGCCGAACTCGCCAGCCCCAGGCGAGGGTTGCTCAGCATTCACCGCATGACCACCGCCCTCGCCGGGTCGTCGGCGACGGCTGGCGGCAGCACTCCCGCCGCTACCGCGGCAACGCCCGCCCCGCCGGTGGTTCCGGCGACCTGGCCCCATGCGCTCAAGGCGCGGGCCGAGGGCCGGGCGGCGGATTTCGCGGACGGCGGGACCAATCGACCCTCCTCGCAGGCGAGTTCGGTGAGGCGAGGTGACGCGGAGGCCGTGCAGCGCTCGCGGTCGCGGGGTTCGTCGGGGGAGGACAGAGAGGAACGCGTGCCGGTCGGTCGCCCTTTGCCCTGGGAGCGTTCGGCCTCGGCCGGGGCTCCCGGCGAAACGGCGATGCCGGGCGGCCGGAGGGCGGCGGATGGCGCGGCCGATCCGGGCCGGCCGTCAGGTGGGCGCGGGGTCGTGGCGGCGGTTCAACGTCTGCGCTCCCGGGGTTCGTCGAGGTCGAGCGCCACTGTTCGCCCGCTGCCGCAACGGAGTTCGGACGTGCCCGGCGGCTCGACGGCTGTGCAACGATCGGGCTCCGCGCGCTCGCCGGAGCACGGTGACGATCGGCTGGCGCCACCGGGGAGTTCGACGCTTCCCGTTGTGGCTCCGGTCGCAGGCACACCTGCGGCGCTCCCGCCGAGCACCGCCACGAACACCCGCGAACCCGCCCCCGCACCGCGACCGACCCGCACCGACCTCGGTCCGTCGTCCGCCGCGGTGACCGGCCGGCGCCTCCCGCTGGTCCGGCCCGCGCCCGTCGCGGCCCCGGCGCTCCAGCGGTTGCCCTCGATCGCCCGGATCCCGCAGCCGTCCCCGGCGCAGCCGCCCGCAGCGCCGCCTCCGCCCGTCGTGCAGCGCACCCTGTCGGCCGCGCCCCCGTCGCCCGTCTCGGCGCAAGCGCTCCAACGGGTGGCCGGGCAGGCGGGTCTGTCCGGGGTGCCGCTGACCGCCGTGCCGGCGCGGAAGCCGACCACCGCCCAGGCGCCTTCACCCCCGTCGTCCCAAGCGGCCCCACCCGAGACGACCACCTCGGGCACCGCCGACCTCGACGACCTGGCCCGGCGCCTCGTCGAACCGGTGGGCCGCCTGCTGCGCACCGAGCTGCGCAGGGGCAGGGAGCGCGCCGGGAGGCCGTACGACATGCGCCGCTGAGCGGGTACGGCAGCAGGAAGCAGATCGCCGGAAGCAAACAGGGAACGGACCGATGACCGACAACATCTTCGCGAGCAGCGTGTTCTTCAGCCTGACCATCGGCGGCAACGACCTGGGCGACTTCGCCACCTGCTCGGGGCTCGGCGCGCAGGTGGAGATCGAGCAGTACGCGGAGGGCGGCAACAACGGGTTCGCGTGGCAGCTGCCGGGCCGGATCACCTGGTCGAACATCACGCTGACCCGCGCGGTCACCGCGGACACCGCGAAGATCGCGCGCTGGCTGGGGGAGATCGTCCGGAGGGTCGAGCCGAAGGACGGCGAGATCGTGGCGCTGCGGCCGGACCTGAGCCGGATCGTGGGCTGGCAGGTGCTCGGGATCGTCCCGGTGCGGTGGGAGGGCCCGTCCTTCGACCCTTCCAACTCGCAGGCCGCGATGGAGACCCTGGAGATCGCCCACGCGGGCCTGCGCCCGTCCTGACACGCGGCCCGAACCCGTCCCGTCCACCAGAGGAGCAGCAAGGATGTCCCCCGCGGTCCCCGCGAGCGTCACCCGGGCCCAACTGACCATCATGGAGCCCCCGTCCGCGGTCGGCGCCCAGCCCGGAGGGGCGATCGCGCGGCTTCCGCTGCAGTTCAACCCGGCGACCCTGGTGCTGCGCAAGACGACGGAGTGGCGGCGCACGCCGTCCCGGATGGCGGGCCAGTCGGCGCTGCCGGAGTTCGTCGGCAGCGGGCCGCGGTCGCTCTCCCTCGACGTGTTCCTCGACTCGACGGCGACGCACGACAACTCGGTGGAACGGGCGGTGGAGCAGCTGATGACGGCGTGCGTGCCCACCCCGACGAGCCTGGCGCGCAAGACGCCGGCCAGCCCGTGGATCCGGCTGGACTGGGGCACGTTGAAGACGACCTCGTTCAACGGGGTGCTGACCGGCCTCTCCGTCACCTACACGCTCTTCGATGTCGACGGCAATCCGCTGCGCGCGGTCTGCTCGCTCACGATCGACGAGGCCAGCGTCGACCCGGCCGGCCAGAACCCGACCTCGGGCTCGCCGGAGGCGCGCAGCACCCACCGGGTGATCGCGGGCGACACGCTGCCGCTGCTCGCCTGGCGCGCCTACGGGGACGCGACGGCCTGGCGCACGATCGCGGAGGCCAACGACATCGACGATCCGCTGGTCCTCGTCCCCGGCGCGGAGCTGATCGTGCCGGGGATCGACGAACTCACCCGGGGAGGGCGCGCGTGACGACCCCCGAGGCCCGGGGCGGCCGCCCGTTCGCCGCGGATCCCGTCGTCGAGGCGCCGGGGCCGCTGCCGCCGGCGTGGGCGGCGCAGCTGGTGTCCTGCGACATCGAGGAGAGCGTCGGCCTGCCCGACACCGCCGTCCTGACCTTCCGGGACGCCGACCACATGTTCCTCACCGCGACCGGGATCACCATCGGCACGAAGGTGCGGGTGTCGGTGGTCACCGTGCAGGGGCACACCCAGGTGCGGCTGTTCACCGGCGAGGTGACGGCGCTGGAGCTGGAGGTGGACACCACCGGCTCGTACACCGTGGTGCGGGCGTCGGCGGTCACGCACCGGCTGATGCGCGGGCGCCGGGTGAAGGCGTTCCGGAACATGACGACCGCCGACATCGTCCGCGAGGTCGCCGCGGGCGCGGGCCTGACCTGCGGGCGGGTGGACTCCTTCCCGGTCGTCCACCAGCAGCTCTCCCAGGCGAACGTCCCGGACTGGGAGTTCCTCCAGTTCCTGGCGCTGGAGAGCGGCGCGCAGGTGCGGGCCGATGACGACGGGCGGCTGGAGTTCGTCAAGCCCGAGCCCGCGTCCGGCGCGCCGGCGCCCTCCACGCCGGCGCCGCAGAGCCCGCTGGTCCTGGAGTACGGCCGCAACCTGCTGGAGCTGCGCGGCGTGCTGACGGGCGGCGCGGGCGCGGACACCGTCGAGGCGCGCGGCTGGAACGTGACGACCAAGAGCGCGCTGGTCGCCGCCGAGCCGTCGGTGACCTCCCTGACGGTGCAGCCGGGCCTGAGCCCCTCGGTGGCCGCGTCCGCCTTCGCGGGCCCGGCCCGGCTGACCGTCGCCGACACCCCGTACCGCACCCAGGCGGAGACGACGGCCGCGGCGCGCTCGCTGGCCGCCTCGGTGGCCGCCGGCTTCGGCGAGCTGGAGGCGGTCGTCGAGGGCAATCCGCGGCTGCGGGCGGGCACCGCGGTCGCCCTGGGGAACGTCGGCGCCGCCTTCTCCGGCCGCTACACCGCCACCGGGGTGCGCCACCTCGTCGAACCGTTCCGCGGCTACCGGACCACCGTCGTCGTCAGCGCGTCGCCCGACCGCTCCCTGGCCGGGCTGGCCACCGGCGGCAACGCGCCGCCGCGCGGGCCGCGGATGCCGGGCCTGGCCGTCGCGGTGGTCACCGACGTCCGCGAGCCGGGCGACGGGCGGCGCGGCTGGGTGAAGCTGAAGTTCCCCTGGCTGGACGACAGTTACGTGTCCGACTGGGTGCGCACCGTGCAGTGGGGCGGCCACGGGGGCGGCGGCGTGGTGAGCCCCGAGGTCAACGACGAGGTGCTGGTCGGCTTCGAACAGGGCGACCTGGACAGCCCCTACGTGCTCGGCGGACTCTACAACGGCGTGGACCGGCCCTCGCCGCACGACGTGCCGCTCGTCGACGCCGCCGCCGGGACGGTCAACCGCCGCTCCGTCGTGTCCCGTTCGGGCCACCGCCTGGAGCTGCTGGACGTGCCGGGCGGCACGTCCGGGGTCCGACTGGCGAGCGGGGACGGGAAGCTGGAGGTCAAGCTGGACCAGCAGAACGGCGAGATCGTGCTCACCGTCCACGGCGTGGGCGGCGCGGGGGGAAGCACGGTCCGCCTCTCCTCCTCCGGCATCACCCTCGACGCGGGCACCGGAGAGGTGAACGTGCGCGGCGGATCGGTGACCGTCCGCGGGACGACGGCCGTCACGGTGGACGGCGGGGCCGAAGCGGTCCTCAAGGGGGCGTTCGTGCGCATCAACTGACGGAACGTCATGGTCAGTAAACAGGCCCGCCGGATCCCGTCGGGCACCCTCGGATTGGAGACCGCACATGCCCCCCGCAGCCCGGACCGGCGACCCCACCGATCACGGCGGCGTCCTCGCCACCCCGCCGCCGGGCGCCATCGCCGTGGAGACCGTGCTGATCGGCGGCCGGCCCGCCGCCGTGGTCGGCAGCCTGCACGCCTGCGTCCCGCACGTGGAGATGGGCCCCGCCAACGTCGTCGAGCCCCAACTCGGCACGGTGACCAGGGGAGTGGTCCTCATCGGCGGCCTGCCCGCGGCCCGCATGGGCGACAAGACGACCTGCGGCGCCGCCGTCATCGCCGGCGCGTTCAACGTCCTGATCGGAGGCGTCGCATGACCGGCAACTTCATCGGCCGGGGCTGGGCCTTCCCGCTGCGCGTGAACGCCACCGGCGGCATCGGCATGGTCGACCGCGACCGGGAGCTCGCCGAGGCGATCCGGCTGATCCTCGGCACCGCCCCCGGCGAGCGGCCGATGCGCCCGGAATTCGGCTGCGGCATCCACGAGTACGTGTTCGCCCCCGGCGACAGCACCACCGCCGGACGGATCGCCCGCGAGGTGCGCATCGCCCTCGAACGCTGGGAACCGCGGATCGAGGTCGACGACGTCGCGATCGCCTTCGACAGCGTCGACGAGGGCACGCTCTACATCGACGTCCACTACACCGTGCGCGCCACCAACGACCGCCGCAACCTCGTCTTCCCCTTCTACACCATCCCGGAGTCACCCACGTCCGTCGACGGGAGCGTGCGCTGATGGCCCTGCCCTCCCCGAACCTGGACGACCGCCGCTTCCAGCAACTCGTCGACGAGGCCAAGCGGTACGTCCAGCAGCGCGCCCCCGAGTGGACCGACCACAACGTCTCCGACCCCGGCGTCACCCTCATCGAGACCTTCGCCTACCTCGTCGACCACCTGCTCTACCGGCTCAACCGGGTGCCCGAGAAGAACTACTCCGCCTTCCTCGACCTGCTCGGCATCCGGCTCTTCCCGCCCGCGGCCGCCCGCGCCGACGTCGACTTCTGGCTCTCCGCCGCGCAGCCCGAGACGGTGCTCCTGCGGGCCGGCACCGAGGTCTCCACGCTGCGCACCGAGACCGACGAGGCCGTGGTCTTCTCCACCGCCGAGGACCTCCCGATCGTCCCCAGCGCGCTGGAGCGCCTGGTCACCCTCTCCGCCTCCGGGGAACAGTCCGACGCCACGGACCGGCTGGCCGACGGGACGGACGTGCCGTGCTTCCAGCCGCGCCCCGAGGTCGGCGACGCGATGCTCTTCGCGCTGCCCGCCGTCGTGCCCCGCTGCATCCTGGTCGTCCGGCTCGACAGCCGGGTGGAGGGCGTCGGCGTCGACCCGCGCCAGCCGCCGCTGGCCTGGGAGGTGTGGGACGGCGCGCGCTGGAGCGCCTGCGAGACCGGCACCGACACCACCGGCGGCCTCAACCGGCCCGGCGAGGTGGTGGTGTTCGTGCCCGCCGGACACACCGCGTCGGTCGTCGCCGGGCGCCGGGCCGCGTGGCTGCGCTGCCGCGTCACCGAGCCCCGGCCCGGCCAGCCGTTCTACTCGGAGTCGCCGACCGTCCGCCGGGCCGAGGTGTTCACCGTCGGCGGCACCGCGACCGCCGTCCACGCCCAGACCGTCACCGGCGCGTCGCTCGGCACCTCCGAAGGCGTCGCCGGCCAGCACTTCCGGCTCGCCCGGCCGCCGGTCCTGCTCGACGGCGAACCGCCCGTCGTCGAGGCCTCGGCCGGCGACGGCTGGCAGCGCTGGACGGTCGTCGAGCACTTCGGCGACTCCGCACCGGCCGACCGGCACGTGGTGCTCGACGCGACCACCGGCGAGTTCCTCTTCCCGCCCGCCGTCCGGGAACCCGACGGCACCCTCCGCTCCTTCGGCGCGGTGCCGCCCAAGGGCGCCCACCTCCGGGTCCCGCACTACCGCACCGGCGGCGGGACGGCCGGCAACGTCGCCCGCGGCACGATCACCGTGCTGCGCAGCTCCGTCCCGTACATCGCCCGGGTGGACAACCGCGAGGCGGCCAGGGGCGGCGTGGACGGCGAGACCGTCGAGAACGCCAAACTGCGCGCCCCGCACCAGCTGCGGCTCCAGGAACGCGCCGTCACCGCCGGGGACTACGAGCTGATCGCCCGCCAGGCCGCGCCGTCCGCCGCCCGGATCACCTGCGTGCCCGGCGGTGGCGAGGCGGGTGCGGTCCGCGTGCTGGTGGTGCCCGACGCGGTCGCCGACGACGGCGACCGGCTGCGCTTCGAGCAACTGATCCCCGACGAACAGGTCCTGGCCGCCGTCGCGTCGGCCCTCGACGAACGGCGGCTGATCGGCACCCGGGTCGCCGTGCAGCCACCGACCTACCAGGGCGTCACGGTGGTGGCCCGGCTCACGACCCGCTCCGCGGATCCCGACCGCGTCCGGGACGCGGTGCTCGCCACGCTGTACCGGTACCTCAACCCGCTGCGCGGCGGCGCCGACGGCACGGGCTGGCCGTTCGGGCGGGCGGTGCAGTACGGGGAGGTGTTCGCCGTGCTCCAGCGGGTGGCCGCCGTCACGGGCGTGGAGGAGCTGCGGCTCTTCCCCGCCGACCCCATCACCGGCCGCCGGGGCGCGCCCGCCGAGCGGGTCGAGGTGCCGGCGGACGCGCTGGTCTTCTCCCACCAGCACCAGGTGGTGGTCACGGCGGTGGCCTCCGACGGCGGTGCGTCATGAGTGAGCGCAGCGAGCTCGTCATCAGAAGGTGCGCACGGGTCGAGGCCCCTGCCGAGCGGAGCGAGGCGGACGCATGACGCGTGCCGCCGTCCCGGGTCTGCCGAGCCCGCACCCCATCGGCGAACTGCTGCCCGCCCTCTTCGCCGACGACGACCTCGCCCAGCGCTTCACGGCCGGCCTGGACACCGTCCTCGCCCCCGTCTTCGCGACGCTGGACAACCTGCCCGCCTACTTCCGGCCCCGCCTCGCGCCGGCCGACTTCCTCGACTGGCTGGCGACCTGGGTCGCGGTGGACGTCGACCCGGCCTGGCCGGACGAGGTGCGCCGCGCGGTGGTCGGGCGCGCGATGGAGCTCCACCGCTGGCGCGGCACCCGGCGCGGGCTCGTCGAGCGGCTGCGGCTGGTGCTGGGCGCCGGCGCCGAGATCACGGACGGCGGCGGCGTCTCCTGGTCGACCGCTCCCGGCGCCGCCCTGCCGCCCGGCGGGGGCGGTGAGGTGCTCGTCCGGGTCTGGCCCCTGAACGGACCGGAACCGGACGCGGAGCAGGTGCTGGCCGTCGTCAGGGCCGGCTGCCCGGTCCACCTGAACTGCCGGGTGGAGATCCTGCCCGGTCCGCCGGGGCTGCCCGGACGAGCGGAGGGCTGACGGATGCCGGTGTGCCCCGAGTGCGGGACGGCCAACGGAGAGGGCGACGACTTCTGCGGCAACTGCGGTGCGTACCTGGGCTGGTCGCGCAGCGCCGCGGCGAAGCCCGCGCCTTCGACGGCGAGGCCCGCGCCTGGGCCCGGGCCCGCGAAGGCCGAGTCCGAGCCTTCACCCGGGCCTGCGCCCGCTGAGCCCGAGACGGCCCACACCGAATCCACCTGGCGGGCGGTGTCGCGACGGGTGACGCGCGCGAGGAGGGAGCAGCCGCCCGCCCCGCAGGCGGAGGCGCCGCTGCCGGTCCCCGAACCCGTCCCCGCCCCCGAACCGTCGCCGACCGTCGAACCGAAGCGCGCATCGACGTCGGACCCCGCTCCCGCTGTCCCGGCCCCGGCCCCGGCCCCTGCCCCTGCTCCGCAAGCCGACCCGGTCGCCGTCGAGCCCGCCAAACCCCTCCCGGCCCGCCCCGTCGTCCGCCCCTCCGCAGCCGACGAGCCCCCCGACGGCCCGCCCTGCCCCCGCTGCGGCACGCCCAACCTGCCCGACCGCCGCTTCTGCCGCCGCTGCGCCGCACCGCTGACCCCGACCGCGGCCGCACCGAAGCTGCCCTGGTGGCGCACCCGCTGGCCGTTCCGCCGCCGGACGCGGATCGGCGGCTCGGGCAACGCGCTGCGCCGCACCATCGCGCTGCTCGCCCTGGCCGCGCTCGTGATCGCGGCGATCCTGCTGTACCCGGCGGGCCGGCGGGCCTTCGAGGACGTGCGGGACAAGCTCGGCAGCACCGCCGCGATCGCCCCCTCCCGCACCACGGCGAGCGCCGCCGTCGAGGGCCACCCGGCGACGGCCGCCGACGACGGCCTCACCAACACCTACTGGGGAGCACCCGCGGTCGGGGACTCCATCACCTTCGACTTCCGCACCCCGTACCGGCTCGTCGACCTGATCGTCCACACCGGCGGCACCGCGGACCCGCAGCACTTCCAGGAGCAGGCCCGCCCCCTCGTCCTGGCCATGGACGTCACCTCGTCGGACGGCACCGTGCACCGCCGGCAGGTCACGCTCAACGACCAGCCGGGACCGCAGACCGTGGCGACCGGGATCAGCGACGTCACCCAGGTGAGGCTCACCGTCCAGGAGGCCGCCGGAACCGCCCCCGGCCGTCCCATCGCCCTGGCGGAGGTGGAGTTCTTCAAGCGCGCCTGAGCCCGTTCGCCCGCCTATGCCCCGCCGTCGTGCCCGGCCTGGTGGACGTACGGGGTCGTGGTGCTGAGAACCGCGAACCCGAGGCGCTGGAGGATGGGCCGGCTCTGGTCGCTCGCGTCGACCTGGAGGTAGCGGTAGCCGAGGTCGGCGGCGATCCGGGCGCGGTGGGCGACCAGGGCCCGGTAGATGCCCCGGCCCCGCCAGGCGGCGACCGTGCCGCCGCCCCAGAGGCCCGCGAACTCGGTGCCCGGGTACAGCTCCATCCGCGCCGAGCACACCGGCACTTCGCCGGCCATCGCGACCACCGTGCCGACCGTCCCGGGGTTCCGGTCGAGCCGGTCGAGCAGCCGCTGCCGCAGCCGGGCGCTGCTGGTGCCGAACGCCTGCTCGTGGACCTCGGCGACGAGGTCCACCCCGGCGGCGTCGGTCACCTGGCGCAGGTGCACGCCGTCGGGCAGCGCGGCATCGGTGGGCAGGTCCGCGATGGCGGCGACCATGACCGCCTCCTCCGGCTCCGGCGTGAACCCGGCGGCCCGCAACCGCCGCCCGAGGTCGTCGGGCCGGTCGTGTGCGTACGCCTTCCACTCGAACTCGAGCCCCCGCGCGGTGAAGTAGCGCACCTGTGCGGCGATCGCCGCGTCCGCGCCGGCCTCGTCGAGGTCCGACCAGAGCACGCCGTTCCAGTCGTGCGGTGCGCCGACCTGCCGGAGGACGCCGCCGTCCCGTTCGATCCGGGCACCGGCGCTGTCGGGCTTCGCCTCACGTCGCAGCCGGCGGTCGAACAGGGCGAGCAGTTCTCCATGATCCATCCGCCCACTCCAGCACGGCGCCGACGGGCGCGCCAACGCATTTCCGCCGGTCGGCGCCCATCTGCTCCGCTCCGCCCGCACCGCGGCCTCGTCGCTGATCGGAGGGCTCTCGCTCCGGCACGACGCCGCGTCCGGCGCCGGAAAATCCGCGGTCGTCCCCTGCTTCTTCTGCTTGGATGCGGCCATGAGCGCAGCGGGTCATGGGAGTTCGGCGGGGGACGTGGCGGCGGGCATGACGGCGTTCCGCGACGCGGTCGTCGCGTGGGCGGCCGGTGGGCCGGGTGCGGAACAGGCCCGGGAGCTGGCCGGGCGGTTGTCCGTCCGGGCGGCCGTGCTGCTCGAAGGACCGAGTGATGTCGCCGCCGTCGACGCGCTGGCCGCCGGCCGGGGGCGGGACCTCGCGGGGGAGGGGGTCTGCGTCCTGGCGATGGGCGGGGCGATGAGCGTGGGGCGGTTCGCCGCGCTGCTCGGGCCGGCCGGGCTGGGGCTCCGGCTGACGGGGTTGTGCGACGAGCAGGAGCGCGGCTACTACGACCGCGGCTGGGCGCGGGCCGGTGCCGATCCGCACGACGTCTTCGTGTGCGCGGCGGACCTGGAGGACGAGCTGATCCGCGCGCTGGGTGTGGACGCGGTGCGCGAAGTCGTGCGGGAGCAGGGCGACTCGCGCACCCTGGACGTGTTCCTGCGCCAGCCCGCGCAGCGGAGCCGCACCGCGCAGCAGCAGCTGCGGCGGTTCTTCGGCACGAAGAAGGGGCGCAAGATCCACTACGGCCGCGTCCTCGTCGAGGCCCTCGCGCCGGAGCGCGTGCCCGCCCCGCTCGCCGGGCTGTTCGCCGCCCTCCCGGCGCGCGAAACGTGCTGAGCGCCGGCGGTGTTCGCGCCGCCGCCGGACCGTAGGGCCTGGCGCGGCGGCCCCGGCGCCTGGCATGATCGGTGGCCCCGCACCACCCGACGGGTGTGTGCCTTCCCCTGAGAAGCAACGCGACGTGGATGAACGTCTCCGCAGAATCACCGCCGAACTGGCGAGGGTTCCCCGCCTGCCGGGCCGCGCGAAGTCCTTCGGCGAAGAGCGCCACGGCTTCCGCCTCGGCCCGCCGCTGACCGAGGACCGGGTCTCCGCCTTCGAAGCGCAGCACGGCGTCCGGCTCCCTGCGGCGTACCGGCGGTTCCTGACCGAGGTGGGCCACGACGGCGCCGGGCCGCACTACGGGCTGCTGCCGCTCCGGGCCTGGAACCAGGGCGGGTTGAGCAAGTCCGGCGACCTGGCCCGGCCGTTCCCGCTGCGCCCCACGACCCTCCGGGTCGGCCGGGGCTGGTGGGAGCGGCTGGGGAGCCCGAGGCCGCCGTTCGCCGGCACCATGGCCATCACCAGCCAGGGGTGCGGCTACCTGACCGTGCTCGTGGTCACCGGCCCGGCCCGCGGCCGGATCCTCAACATCGACCTCGACCCCCGGCGCGAGTCCTTCTTCAGCCCCGACACCGACTTCCTCGCCTGGTACGAGCGCTGGCTCGACGAGACCGCGGACGGACTGGACACCCACGGCTTCGAACTGTCCCTCCCCGGCACCGAGCCGACGCTCGCGGACACCCTCGCCGATTCCCCGGACCCCGACCTGCGCGCGGCCGCCGCCAGGACCCTCCGGCGACGCCCGCACCTCGCCCCCGCGACCAGAGCCGTCCTGCGCGCGACGGCCACCGCGGACCCGGAACCCGGGGTCCGGGCGACCGCGATCAGAGCCCTGAACGTCGCGCTCCCGGACGAGGAACTCCCGGTACTCCAGCGGGCCCTGACCGATCCGGCCGCCGAGGTCCGCGAAACCGCCGTCCGCGCCCTGGTCGGACGGGGGACGTCCTGGCACGCCCGGGCCCGCCGACTCCTGCGCGACGAGGACCCGGACGTGAGAAAGGCGGCCCTCAAGGCCCTGGAGGAGTCCCAGGTGCTGACCGAGGAGGACGTCCTGCCGCTGCGAGACGACACCGCGCCGTCCGTGCGGGCCGCGGCGATCAGCCACCTCTCCCGCCTCGACGCGCCCAGCGCCCCGGCCGTGGCCCGCGCGGCCCTCGCCGACCCCGATCCCGTCCCGCGCCACGCCGCGGTCGCCATCGGGATCAGGCGGCGGTGGCTGACGGAGCCCGACCTGCGACGGGTCGAGCACGACCCCGACGACCTGATCCGACGGCAGGTCGCCTCGGCACTGCGGCGGATGGCCGCGAGGTCCGCCGGGCCGACCTCCCCGCGAGCACGTCGGGAGGGTGGCCCTATGCTCGCGCCGTGACCCTGTACTTCGATCCCACGGCGGCCCTCGGCGAGGACCGCGAGGCGTTCCGGGGCCGCTGGGAGGACCGGCTCTGGCTCAACGTCCCCGGGCCCTTCTACGGCGCCGAGACCGACAACTGCTGGACGGGACGCCTCTCCGCGCCCGACCACGTCCTCTACGGGGGCACGTACCTCGCCGAGTACGTCTACCGGCAGCCCCGGACGGCGGCGGAGGCGGCCCGGCTGGTCGAGGCGGCGGAGTGCGATCCGTTGCTCGGGTACGGCTGCGACGGGGACGCGCACTGGACGCCGGACGCGGTCCGCGAGTGGTGGCGTGACCGCGACCGGATCACGGAGTACCTGTCCGAGCAGGACTGGAACGAGGCCGACTGGGCCGAGCAGGGCATCGCGGACGCCGTCCGGGACTACCGCTCGTACATCGACGGCGGCCTGGCGGGGGACCTGCGGATCTACCTCCACTGGCTGGAGGAGGGCAGGTCCCCCGCGCCCGGCGAAGCGCTGCCGGAGCTGTAGCGGCCGTCGGACCGCTCAAAGACGGAGGTGCGAAGCCCCGTTGAGGTCGAGGACCGTGCCGGAGGCCCACGTCGCCTCCGGGGAGGCGAGGTAGAGGACGGCGGCGGCGACCTCCTCCGGGGTGCCGACCCGGCCGAACGGGCTCTGCTCGCGCAGGGCCCGGCCGGACGGCCCGGTCAGGCGGTCGGCCACGCGGTCGGTGGCGGTGAAGCCGGGGGCGACCGACGTGACCGCGATGCCGTGCGGGGCCAGGGCGACCGCGAGGGACTGGCCGAGGGCGTGCAGGGCGGCCTTGCTCGCGCCGTACGCGGGGTGGTCCGGCTCGCCGCGGAAGGCGCCGCGCGAGCCGATCTGGACGATCCGGCCGGGCGCGCCCCGGGCGATCATGCGGCGGGCGACGCAGTAGCCGAGGTTCGCCGCGCCCAGCAGGTTGACGTCGACCATCCGGCGCCAGACCCGCTGCCAGTCCTCGTACGAGACCTCCGCCACCGGGTGGGCGTTGGCCGCCGAGGTGGCGACGGCGGCGTTGTTGACCAGGACGTCCACCCCGCCGAGCGCGCGCTCCGCGGTCGCGGCGATCCGCTCGGCCGCGTCCGGGTCGGCGAGGTCGCCGCCGACGACGACGTGCCCCTCGCCGGGCAGGGCGGCCAGCGTCGCCTCGGCCCGGGCGGCGTCCGAACCGTAGTGGACGGCGACGCGGTCGCCCCGGGCGGCGAAGGCGTGGGCCACGGCCCGGCCGATGCCCCGGGAGGCGCCGGTGACCAGCACGCCCCGCGCCGGGCTCGCCTGGCCTGTCTGGCCTGCCGGGCTCATCGGGCGAACATCCGGGACTCGTCGCGGAACGCCTTGAACTCCAGCGCGTTCCCGGCCGGGTCGTGCAGGAACATCGTCCACTGCTCGGCCGGCTGCCCGGCGAAGCGCAGCGTCGGCTCGATGACGAACGCGGTGCCGGCCTCCGTCAGCCGCCCGGCGAGCGCGTGGAACGCGTCGGTGCCCAGCACCAGCCCGAAGTGCGGCATGGGAACGGCGTGGCCGTCCACGGTGCCGTGTCCGGGGGCGTCCGGGCGGGGGCCGGACACGAGGTGCGTCACCAGCTGGTGGCCGTGGAAGTCCCAGTCGACCCAGTGGCCGGTCGAGCGGCCCTCCGGGAGGCCGAGCACACCGCCGTAGAACGCGCGGGCCCGGGCCAGGTCGTCGACCGGGATGGCGAGATGAAACGCAGGACGGGTCATGACCCCACCTTGATCCGCAGCATGTCCGGATGTCAACATTCGAACATGACGAATGAACCCCTGCGGAAGGCGGCCCGGCGCGGCCTCGCCGACGAGTGCGCGGACTCGGTGCGCGACGCGATCTTCGACGGGCGCTTCCCGCCCGGCGCCCCGCTGCGGGAGGTCGAACTCGCCGAGTCGCTGGGCGTGAGCCGCGGCGCCGTCCGCGAAGGCCTCGCGCAGCTCCAGCGCGAGGGGCTGATCCGCACGGGCTGGCACCGCCCGACCACCGTCGTCGAGGCGACCGCCGTCGACGTGGAGGAGGTCTACCGCGTCCGCGCCGCCCTCGACCGCCTGGCCGCCGTCACCGCGATGCGGCGCGCGACGCCGCAGCAGCTCGACACCCTCGACCGGCTCGTCGACGAGATGGCCGCCGAACTCGCCGCCGGAGCCGGCGTGCCGCGCCTGCTGGCCCTCGACATGGCCTTCCACGACCGGATCTACGAGGCCGCCGGCAACCGCCGCCTCACCGAGGCCTGGCAGGCCGTGCGCTCGCAGGTGTTCCTGTTCCAGCTGCAACGGGTGACCCTCGCCCGCGGCCAGTACCGCGCACTGGTCGTCGACGAGCACCGCGAACTCGCCGGGCTGCTCCGGGCGGGCGGCGCGGAGGACGTGCTCGACCGGCTCGCCGCGGAGCATGTGGACGTGGCGCGGCGCAGCCTGCTGGCGCTGCTCCCGGAGGCCGCCGAGCAGGGGTGAAGTGCCGTGAACCGCCCGCCAGCCGGCCTCCGGGCCGGTAACGTCCGTCGCGTACCCCGCATGGCAGTCGCAGGCCCGTCGAGAGGAACCACGGTGTCCCACTCCCCGCAGATCGACGTCGTCCGCCGCTTCTACGACGCCCGGGGCGACCTGGACGTCATCCGCTCCGTCGTCGCCGCGGACGCCCGCTGGGACGTGACGGAGGGCTTCCCCAACGGCGGCGTCCACGAAGGACTCGACCGCATCGTCGGCGACTTCTTCCCCTTCCTCGCCGACTTCAGCGAGTTCCGGTGCATCGGCGACGCCTTCTACGAGGACGGCGACCAGGTCATCGTTCTCGGCCGCTACGTCGGCACCACGACGAAGGGCAATCAGTTCACCTCCCGCTTCGCCCACTTCTTCACCCTCGCCGCCGGCCGCATCACCCACCTCCGCCAGACCTCCGACACCCTCCCCATCGCCCGCGCCCTGGAGAACTGACCCCCTGGCACCCTGTGGGAAGAGCTTCTCGTCGACCAGGAACGCGTTCTGGGCCCGCACCACCCCGACACCGTTGCCACCCGCGAGATCCTCGCCGCCGTCTCGTCGGCAGAGGGGCTTGGCTGGAGACGTCGGGGTGGGACAGCGCGATGATCTCGCGATGTCGAACGTCGCGGATGTGGGTGCCGCCCGAAGCGTGGGTCTCATGCTGAGCGCGATGGGCCGGTTGTAGAAGCAGCCGGGAGACTTCTCCGGCGAGCTCTACGTCGCCCACGCCTGCGGGAACGAGTCCGGGCTGGTGCCGTCCATCCGGAAAGACCCGCCACCCGCCGACCCGCCCTTCGGGCCGGAGAACCTCCGGCAGGCCGCTGGGCGCTTATGACAACAGCATTGACGTGTAAGGGCGCCCCCGGTTTCATGACTCGCACTTCCTCACCCCCACCCCCACGAGCAAGGCGGTGATCCGTTGGTACCGACGGTGAAGGACACGGGCAGCGGTCCGAGAACGGGTGCGAGCCGCGGCGCCATGCACAAATCCATCGGCCTGCTGGACGGAGCGGTGATCGCCGCGTCCAGTACGGCCGCCACCAGCAGCATCGGCATCGGCCTGGGCCTGATGGCCGGGGTCGTCGGCCTGCACCTGCCCGCGATCATGCTGCTGGCCTTCCTGCCCGTGCTCGCCATCGCCGGTGGCTACGGGCGGCTGAACGCGGTCGAACCGGACGCCGGCAGCAGCTACCGCTGGGTGGGCCGGACCCTCAGTCCCTGGCTGGGCTTCCTCACCGGCTGGGTGAACACCGTCGGCACGGTGGTCTTCATGGCCTACACCACCACCGTCACCGGCTCGGCGGTCATCCAACTCCTGGACGAAGCGCACCTGCGCAGCATCGCCGGCCTGCGCCTGGACGCCGACTCCACCGTCCAGTGCACCCTGCTCGGCCTCGTCGTCCTGATCGGCGCCGCACTCGTCGCGGTGCGCGGGCTCGACCTCGCCGCCCGGCTGCAGAAGGCGCTACTGGTCTTCGAGTACCTGGTGCTGCTCGGCTTCTGCGGGTACGGGCTGTTCGCGGGTGACCAGCCGTTCTCGGTCCAGTGGTACAACCCGTTCGACATCCCCTCCTTCGGCGCGGTGGCACAGGGCATGGTGTTGGCGGTGTTCTGCTACTGGGGCTTCGAGTCGGTGTTCAGCGTGGGCGAGGAGGTGCGCGATCCGCGCGACGCCTCCCGAGGCGGCTTCCTGGCCCTGGTGGTGATGATGCTGCTCTTCCTGCTGGCCGGCACCGCCTTCCAACGGGTCCTCCCGCTCGGCGAGTTGGCCGACAACGGCGCGCACGGACTGACCTACTTCGGCACCCGGCTCGCCCACCAACCGCTGGCCGCACTGCCGTTGATCGCGCTGACGTTCTCCGCCGTGGCCTCGCTGCAGTCCTCGGTGATCCCGACCGCGCGCGGGATGTACGCGATGGGCCGCGACGGCGTGCTCGGCCCGGTCTGGACCCGGCTGCACCGCAAGCACGCCACCCCCGCCGTCGGTACCCTGCTGATCACCGGCGTCGCCGTCCTGCTGGCCCTCGCCTCGATCGCCATCCCGACCGTCAACGACCTGATCTCGGCCGCCGTCAACGCGATCGGCGTCATCGTCGCGCTCTACTACGCGCTCACCGCCGTCGCGGCCGCCGTCCGCTTCCGCCAACTGTTGCGCACCGACCCGCTGCAGGGGCTGCGCGCCGTGGTCGGTCCGCTGCTCGGCGCGGCGGCGCTGCTCGCCGTCGGCGGCTACCTGGCCTGGACTTTCTACGACTCCGCCGACCACTTCGAACTCTCCGCCGACAACGGCTGGTTCGAGCTGACCGTCGTGGTGCTGATGGTCGTCACCGGACTCCCGTCGGCGGCTTGGGCCCGCTGGCGGCGCCGCTCGCCGTACTTCCAACACCCCACGCCCTGAGCGATTCCCGCACGACCGACACACAGCACACAGCGCACAACGCGCAACACGCAACACGCAACCCGAGAACGGAGCACCACCCATGACCCAGGCCGATCTGGTCTTCACCCGCGGCCCCGTCCACACCGGCGACGCCGCCCGCACCCGGGCGACCGGCCTGGCCGTGACCGGCGAGCGGATCACCGCCGTCGGGCACGACGAGGTCCGCGGATTGATCGGGCCGAAGACCGAGGTCGTCGACCTCACCGGCAAGCTGCTGCTGCCGGGCTTCCAGGATGCCCATGTCCACGCCGTGTACGGCGGCGTCGAGTTGGCCGCCTGCGACCTCACCGGCACGGTCGGTGCGGCCGAGTGCCTGGAGCGGATCCGTGCCTACGCCGAGGCCAACCCCGGACCGGCGTGGATCACCGGCAGCGGCTGGTCGCTGGAGAGCTTCGACGGTGGACGGCCGACCAGGCAGCTGCTCGACTCCGTCGTCCCGGACCGCCCGGTCTTCCTCACCAACCGCGACCACCACGGCGCCTGGGTCAACACCCGGGCCCTCGAACTGGCCGGCCTCACCCGGGACACCCCCGACCCGGCCGACGGCCGGATCGAGCGCGAGGGCGACGGCACGCCCAGCGGCACGCTCCAGGAGGGCGCCACCGCCCTGGTCGCCCGGCTGGTGCCGGCCGCCACCACCGCCGAGCGGGTGGACGGCCTGCTGCGGGCACAGCGCCTGCTGCACTCGCTCGGCATCACCGGCTGGCAGGACGCCCTGCTCGGCGAGTTCAACGGCCAGCCGGACCCCTCCGACGCCTACCTGGCCGCCGCCCGCTCCGGCGCCCTGACCGCCCGGGTGACCGGTGCGCTCTGGTGGGACCGCGACCGGGGCGCCGAACAGATCCCCGAACTGGTGGCGCGAAGGAGCGAGTTGACCCACGGCCGGTTCCGGGCCGGCTCGGTGAAGATCATGCAGGACGGCATCGCGGAGAACTTCACCGCCGCGATGACCAGCCCCTACCTGGACGGCTGCGGCTGCGCCACCGCCAACTCGGGCCTCAGCTTCGTCGATCCGGCCGCACTGCGCGGGTACGTCACCGAACTCGACGAGCTCGGCTTCCAGGTGCACTTCCACGCCCTCGGCGACCGCGCTGTCCGCGAGGCCCTGGACGCCGTCGAGGCCGCCCGCACCGCCAACGGATGGCGCGGCACCCGCCACCACCTCGCCCACCTCCAGGTGGTCCACCCGGACGACATCCCCCGCTTCGCCCGGCTCGGCGCGATCGCCAACGTCCAGCCGCTGTGGGCCGCCCACGAACCGCAGATGGACGAGCTGACCATCCCCTTCCTCGGCGCCGAACGCGCCGCCTGGCAGTACCCGTTCGGCGCGCTCCAGCGCGCGGGCGCCACGCTGGCGGCGGGCAGCGACTGGCCGGTGAGCAGCCCGGATCCGCTGGCCGGCCTGCACGTGGCGGTCAACCGGATCACGCCGGAGGCCACCGACGGCCGGATCTTCCTGCCCGAGCAGCGCCTCGACCCGGCCTCCGCCCTCGCCGCCTACACGGCCGGAGCCGCCCACGTGAACGGGCACGACGACGCCGGCACCCTGGCCGTCGGACACCTCGCCGACCTGGTCGTCCTCGACCGCGACATCCTGACCGGCCCCGCCGGGGAGATCGCCGACGCCCGGGTGCTGCGGACCTACGTGGGCGGCGAACTCGTCCACGCGGCGGGCTGAACGGGGCCGGCCGAACGGGGCCGGCTGAACGAGGCCGGCCGAACGCGGCGCAGGCCGCCGTCGCCGGGCGGGGGGCGCTCGGCGACGGCGGCCTGCGGTGGGTGCGGGCTCCGGCCGGGCCCAAGTGCCAGCCGGCGATGCTCGGGCCGAAGCGATCCGGCGTGCGCAGCCACGGATTGGGCTGCCCGGCGCCGGCGCCGGCACGCGTGAGTGCCCACTGGGCGATGCCCATGGTGATCGACCGGGCCGGCTCGGGCGGGAACGGAAGTGGCCTGCGGCGCTCCGGCTCCAGGGCGGTGCGATCAGTCCGGGCTCCGGCCGGCAGGTCGGGCATCGATTCTGCGCCGAAGCGGGCGGCGCCGACGCCGAGACCGCCGCCGCGATCGCCGCCGACCTGTCCGTGGCCCGCCGCGGGTCCGGTGCGCCGCCGGCCCGAGGGTGGAGCGGCGCGGCCGTGTTTAGCGGATCGCCGTGAGGCGGGCCTCTGCGGCGTCGAGGAGGAGGTCGAGCGCGTACGGGTAGCCGCTGTGGCGCATGTCGTCGGCGAGGAGGTCGGCGGTGGCGGCGATGTGCGGGTGGGTGGTGGCGTCGACGCGGGCGTAGGAGGCCTGCCAGACCTGCAGGTCCGCCGCCTGGGACACCGCGGGCAGGGCGAGGGCGGCGGCGTCGAGGGCGGCGAAGCCCAGGCTCTGGTCGACGAAGGCGTGGTAGAGGCGGACGGCCTCGGGGTCGGGGAAGCCCGCGGTGCGCAGGACGCCGAGTATGGTCTCGACGGCGGCGATCTCGTGGGTGCGGCCGGTGGTGCGGTGGGCGGCGAGCAGGGCGGCCTGCGGGTGGGTCTGGTAGGAGGAGTGGATGCGCAGGCCGATGGCGCGCAGGTCGGCCCGCCAGTCGCCGGTGGGCTGCCAGCCGGCCTGGGCGCGGCCGATGAGCTCGTCGGTGATGGCCAGCAGCAGGTCGTCGGTGCTGTGGAAGTACCGGTAGACGGCGCTCGGGTCGGCGCCGAGAGCGGCGCCGAGCCGGCGGGCGGTGAGCGCGTCGGCGCCGTGCTGCCCGATCAGCCGCAGCGCCGTGTCGACGATGAGCTCCTGGGAGAGCACCACGCCCTGTTTGGTGGGCCGACGCCGTCGGCGCTGGGGCTCGGGCACCACGCGTTCGCTCATGCCCGGATCCTATGTCGGCATGGTTGTCGTAGGAGCGGGGAGACGCGGATCTCCGGCAGGGCCGGACCGCACGCGCCGGTGCGCTCCCGACTACCGCTCCCCAGGGCCGCCATCGGCAGTTCGACACCCCGCTCGCCGTGATCGATGCCGGCGAGATCTCCCTCGCTCACACCCGGCAGGAGCTCCCGTCGGCCATCACGGCGGTCTTCGCCACCACCACCGGAGACATCCGCGCCGACGCCCGCGCCGACGACGTCTCCGTTCCCCAGCGGTCACAGAGCGTCGCAACTCCATGATCAACGGGACCTGTGCCCACCTTGTCGCCGGGGCTCCCGATGCCGCCAATCCGCGGGCGTTCTTCAACACCGCCTCTCGGCTGACGATCGTCCCGACAATTGAGGGCGCAGTCCGTCGCCGGCATCCAGCCGTTGTCTACGCTCCCGCACCGCTGCGCGGCCAGGCCCCGGCCGACCTTCGGCAGGACTTCCACCCTGCCGGCCTCGGCCTGGCTACCTGGCCGCCTCCGCCAGCAGCGCCTCCAGGGTTGGCTCCGCCAGCCCCCTCAGCAGGTGGCCCTGCCCGGGGAGCAAGCACACGGTGGCGTGTGGGGCCAAGCGCTGGAGTCGGCGGGCGGTGTGCTGGGAGTCGAGGAGGCGGTCCCGGGCGCCGAGCGTGGCGTGGACGGGCATCGGGAGGGCCGCCAGCGCGGCGTCGTCGATGACGGGGATCCGTTCGCGCCGGGGGCGGAAGTGGCGGTGGATCAGGAGGACGGCCTCGCCGAAGGCGTGCTCCCTCGCGGTGGTGGGCGGTAGCGGGCCGAGTGCCAGTTTCAGCATCGTGCGCCGCCCCCACCGGCCGAGTGGCAGGAGCAGCAGCGAGGCCGCGAGTACGGCCGTCTTCTGGCGGCCGATGCCGCTGGGGCAGCGCAGGACGAGCCGCTCGACCCGCTCCGGGCGCCGGACGGCGTAGTCGAGGGCGAGCCACCCGCCGAGGGACGTGCCGACGAAGGCGGCGCGGTCGACGCCCAAGCGGTCGAGGACGTCGTCGAGCCACAGGGCGTGGGCGTCCGAGGCCAGTGGAGGTCGGGCGGAGGCGCTCAGGCCGGGTTCGCCGATGACGTCGACCGCCAGGATCCGGAAGTGCGGGGCCCAGCACGCGACGTCCTCGGCCCACATGGCGGAGTTCGCCCCGGAGCCGTGCAGCAGCACGAGGGGCGGCGCGTCGGGCGGCCCGCTCGCCACGACGAAGGTCCGGCCCTGGCGCGTGGGGATGTCCAAGTACCGGGCGGGGACAGGCCATCGGTCGAGCAGGGCGGTGTACTGCCGCGCGAGGACGCGAGCGCCCTCGGCGGACTTGTAGATGTCTGGGTGAGTCATGGTGTGTACTTAAACATACCTATTAAAGGTCTCGATAGGGAATTTTAGGGAGTGATGCGTCGGCTCCCGATCGTCCTCGCGAGGAGCTTGGCCAGCGCCGGCCCGTGCTCGTAGGCGAGCGGGGCGAGGTCGGGTGGCAGGACGAAGCCGTCGGGCAGGCGGCGGTAGGCGTCGGCGATCTGCTGGTGGTACGCGTCGGCAAGGGCCCGGGGCCAACTGCCGCTCAGGGGTGGGCGCATGCGGGACTCGGCGGTCAGGGCGTGGTGGTGGGCGGCGGCTTCGGCGACGGCCTCGTCGGCCGTCCAGTCGGCGATCGGGGTGCGGTCGGGTCGCCAGGGTGCGAGCCACGCGCTCGGCGCGGCGCCGAGGATCTCGGCGGCGAGCTCCCGGGCGATCAGCGGGGAGCCGTGCAGGCCGTCGCGGTGGGTTCCGGTGAGCAGCCAGAGGCCGGGGCGGCCGGTCGGGCCGATCAAGGGGTGTCCGTCGAGGCCGATGGGGCGGTTGCCGTGGTGGACGTGGAGCAACCGGGCGGTGGCCAGGCCGTGGTGGAGCTGGCCGAGGGCTGCGTCGAGGAGGAACCGCAGGGCGCCCGGGGTCGGGTGGGTGCCGGGGGCGAGGGCCGGGTTGGCGGACGCGCCGACGTACCAGGTGCCGTCGGCCTGGGGGACGGCGTGCAGGCCGCACGCGTAGGCCCGGTTCGGGGTGCGCAGGACGGTGGGGAGGGCGGCGGGGGCGGTGAGGGTGACGGCCGTGCCCTCCGTGCAGACGACGGGCAGCAGCGTGAGGTCCGGGTCCAGCTCCTCGACCAGTTGCGTCGTCCAGGCTCCGGTGGCCAGGACCATGATGCGTGCGGTGGCCCGGAGTTCAGGGGTGTTCAGGAGGTAGCCGTCCCGGTGGGGGAGCGGCCGTCCCGCGGGCAGGGGCACGACGTTCGGCAGCGCGGCGAGGGCGGCGTCCAGGGTCTCCAGCCAGCGGTGGGCGTCGAGGAAGGCCTCGTCCGGCAGGTGCAGGGCGCGCAGCGGACGGTCGTTGTCGAGTGCGGAGACGCCGGGCACCTCCAGCGGGTCGACTTCCTCCACCGGCAGCCCGTGTTCGGCGCCGGCGCGGCCGATCGCGCCGAGGGACTGCTGGTCGAGCGTCGAGCCGACGGCGTTGAGCAGGACGAACGTGCCCCGACCGAAGCCGTCCGTCGGCGCGGCGCTCCCCGCGAGCGCCCGCACCCGTCGGCGCCAGGCGGGCCAGCGCCGCCCGGCCTCGACAGCGAGGTCGACCCGCAGGCGCCCGTGGGCGGTGCGGAGCGCGCCCGCCGTCACCTCGCCGAGCACGCCGAGCATCGCCCCCGCCGCCGGTGACGCCGCCGCCTGCGACGCCCCCGCCGCCTGCGACGCACCGGGCCAGCCGGGCCCGCCGGGCCCGGACAGGCCCACCCGCAGGGCGGGTTCGGCCTCGGCCAGCGCCAGTGCGAGCGAGCGCCCGAGGACGCCCGCGCCCACCACGATCACGTCGAGCACCTGTTCCTGCACGTGTGTCTCCTCCTCGGCTGTCGGTCATCCCCCGTCGCCCTACCCGCACCAGCCCCACCGCACGGGGGCGACGGGCGAAAACCCTTTGTCCGTACGGGCGGTGCGGGCGGAAGGTGGTGCCATGCTGGGATTCGTCCGGACCGACAACGACGCCCTGGTCACCTGCCTGGGCGATCCGCAGCGCGCCGTGCCCGCCTACCGGGAGCTGCTGCGGCGCGGCGCCGGGGCGCGTGACGCGATACGGGCGGGGCTCTCGCACGCCAACGCGGCGGTACGGGAGGGGTGTTGCCGCCTCCTGGACCACATGGTCGACATCGAGTCGATGGGGCAGCTGATCGCCATGGCCGACGATCCGGACGCCTCGGTCAGGATCGCCGCGTTCCACGCGCTCGCGTGCGACCGCTGCAAGGGGGACGTCTGCGCCCCGGGCGCGGACCGCGTTCTGGAGCCCGGGCTGCGGCACTTGGCGTCCGACCCGGATCCGCGGGCGCGGGCCATGGCGGCCGAGCTCGTCGGCAAGTTCGTCCACGACGACGCCCGCGCCGCCGAGGCGCTGCGGGCGTCGCACGAACGGGACCCGAGCCCGGCGGTGCGGAAGAAGGCCGGCTGGTACGTGCCGGGCGGCCCCGTTTTCGAGCGGACGCGCCGGGCAAGGGCCCGTTAGGCCCGTGTCTCATAATTGATCTTGTGGCGAGTCGGGGAGAGATGACGGATGCTGCGTGGGCCCGGATAGAGCTGCTGCTGCCGCAGCGGGACGGGGCCGGGCGTCCCTGGCGTGATCACCGCCAGGCGGTGAACCGGGTGCTGTCCTATGGCTACGAGCCGAGGAGCGATGACCAGCCCAAACGTGATCAATTGCGAGTCATGGCCTAGCATCCGCCCATGATCACCGAGAACGCCTCCCCGGCGGTCGCCCTTGCCCCGCTCGACGTGGACGATACCGAGCTCCTGCACACATGGCGGTCCGAGCCGGTGGCCGCGCACGAACTGGGCCACTGGCCGCGCCCGCTCTCGGCGGTACGCGAGCAGATCGAACGCGACATCGACGACGCCGACCACGACGGCTTCCTCATCCTGCTCCCGGACGGCACGCCGGTCGGCGCGGCAGCCCTGGCCGAGCAGAACATGTCCGACGGCACGGCCACCGTCCGTCTCCTCGTCGATCCGGACCACCGCGGCCGCGGCTACGGGCGCGCCGCCCTGGACGCTCTGACCGACCTCGCGTTCGGCGAACTCCCGCTGCACCGCATCGAAGCGTTCCCCCATACCGGCAACGCCTCGGCGCTCGCCGTCCTCGCCCACGCCGGCTTCACCCACGAGGGCGTCCGGCGCGCCGCCTGCCTCCACCGGGGGCGGCGGCACGACATCGCGATGCTCTCCCTGCTCCGCCCGGAGTGGGAGGCGCTGGAGCGGCCGCGGTCCTGGGAGCTCTGAGCAGGTGGGGCAGGGTATGTCTGACTATTGGCGTCGCGCCCGGCAGGAATTGTCAGACACGGCTTCCTCCAGGACCTCCTCGACGCTCTTCGCACGGCGCCCGATGACGTTCTCCAGTGCGGGGCCGGTGACGTCGAATTCGCCGTTGCGCGCTGCCGCGAACATCGCCAGCGCGAACTCTGCGGCCGGCCGTGGCATCCTGCCGGCGACGGCCGCCGAGACCCACGCGTCGTCGTCCAGGACGACCCGGGTGATCGTCCGGCCGGTGATGCGGCTCAGGATCGCTGCGACGCCGGCGAAGTCCAGCGTCCGGCGGGCCGTCAGCGGCGGCGTGATGCCGTCGAGTACGCCGTCCTCCGTCAGTGCGACGGCGGCAGCCTCCGCCAGGTCCTCGTGTGCCGTCCAGGAGACCGGGCCGTCCTGCGGCAGGGCGAGCGTGCCGCTCTCCAGCGCCGTGCGGAGGTAGAGGCTCAGGGTGGAGGCGTAGAAGCCGTTCCGCAGAGCGGTGTACGGGACCCCTTGCCGCTTCAGGTGCTCCTCGGTGGCCGCGTGCACCGGCTGCGGCGGGAACAGCGACGTGGGGGACGCGGCCTGGTGACTCGTGTACAGGACGCGTCGGGCGCCCGCCGCCCGGGCCGCGTCGACGGCGGCCGTGTTGGCGGCGAGTGCGCCGCCGCCGCGGATGGCCGCCGAGACGACGAGGACGCGCTCCGCGCCCTCGAAGGCGTGCGTCAGGCCGTCGGGCTCGGTGAAGTCCCCCTCGCGCACCCGGACTCCGCGCTCCGCGAGCCCTGCCGCCCGGCTCGCGTCGCGCACGCTGACGCCGATCCGGTCGGCCGGCACCCGCTCCAGCAGGCGGTCGACGATCAGTGCGCCGAGGCGGCCGGTGGCTCCTGTGACGATCAGCACGGCTGACTCCCTCCCTTGTTTCCAGTGGAACGAAAATAACGTTAACACTGATACTTCCAGTGAATGCAAGGGCTCGCTTCAAGCCGAAGGGAAGCCGAAGAGAACTGGTATCAGCGGTACCATCGCTGCCATGGCACCGAACACCGAGCGGCGAGACCTCACCCGCGAGCGCATCGTGAAGGCCGCGGCCGGCCTCCTGGGCGAGCACGGGCCCGCCGCGGTGACCACCCGCCGCGTCGCCCAGGAGGCCGGGCTGCAGCCGCCCGCGCTCTACCGGCTCTTCGAGGACAAGGAGGCTCTGCTCGACGCCGCCGCCGAGTACGTCTTCGCGGAGCACGTGGCCGGCAAGGAGACCGCCGCCCGGTCGGACGACCCGGTGGCGGACCTCCGCGCCGGCTGGGACACCCAGGTCGGCTTCGGACTCGCCAACCCCTACGTCTTCGGCCTGCTGATCGACCCGGCCCGCGCCCGCGAGACCCCGGCCCAGGCGCGGGGCGTGCGGATTCTCGCCGAACGCGTGCACCGGGTGGCCGCCGCCGGGCGGCTGCGGGTCAGCGAGGAACGCGCCGTCAACCTCATCCGCGCGGCCGGCGTCGGCACCGTCCACACGCTGCTGACCCTGCCCCCGGAGCAACGCGACCCGCACCTGGCCGACGCCGCCTTCGAGGCGGCCGCCCGCGCGATCCTCGCCGACGAACCCGCCGTCCCCGACCGCGACCCGGCGGCCGTCGTCGCCGCCTTCCGCACCCTCCTGCCCGAACTGCCCAACCTCAGCGGCGCCGAGGCCGCACTCCTCGACGAGTGGCTGCGGCGCTGACGCCTTCTCCGATGATCGGACCCCGCCTCCGCCCGCTGCTCCGCCGTCAGCGATGATCGTCCGCATGACCGATGAGGCGTGGCACGAACGACTCGGCTGGGCCCACGGCCTGATCGCCGAGGACCCGGCCGTGCGGGTGGCCGCGCTCGTCCGCCTCGCCGCGGCCCGGCAGGCGGTCGGGTCCGCGATCACGGAGTTCAACGGGGCGCTGTCGCAAGCGAACCGCTCGGGTGCGCCGGAGCCGTACCGGGAGCCGGCCGTTCGGGAAGCACTCACGCGGTGGCGGGAGGCCCGAAGCCGTTCGCTGCCGGAGGCCCTGTGGCAGGGCGTCACGCCCGACGCGTACGCGACGTGGCCGGGGCTGCCGTACGCCCTGCTCTTCCTGGAGTGGGAGCTGCGCCACCCCCAGGCGTGGACGTGCCACGCGAAGGCCTGGGGCACGAAGGAGTCCGTCATCCGGGAGCTGGCCCGTGCCGAGCTGGACGGCCCGGGCCGTGCCAAACTCGCCGACTTAGTCGAACTCGCCGTCCGGCGCCGGTACCGCTGCAAGGACCGCGAGTACGTCCGGATCGCCCGCGCCGTCGATTCCCCCGACCTGCGCGAGCGCCTCGCCCATGCCTCCGGGTCCGCCGACCCGTGGGCCCGGACCCATGCGGGCTACGTCCTCCACCTGCTTGAGCACCCCGAGCTCGCCAACTCCCGTCGAACCTGGACCGATTGGCTCGCCCGCGGCCGCTGAGCAGGAAGTCGGCCCGCTCGACTTTCTGCTTGTGCCTTGCGGGTTCTGGGTTTCGTGGGTGGTTGGTGGGGCGTGCGTTGGGCTGTGCCTGGGAGTTGGTGGGGGTTGATGGGCGGGTGCGTAGGAAGTCGGCCTGCTCGACTTCCTACTCCCGCCCTACGCGCCCTGGGCCTCCTCGGCGGTCGTGGCCACCAATGGCCGGCGGGGCACGCCTGCGGCCCCGCCCGGGAGGCGGGTCAGGCGGCGGACCAGCGGGTTGACGGGGAGCGTCGCCGCGAGGGCGGTCAGCAGGAGGACGGTGAAGAGCCGGTCGCCGATGATGCCGAGGTCGCGGCCGAGCGTCAGGATGAGGACCTCGCTGAGCCCCTTGGTGTTCACGAGGACGGCCAGCGTCGTCGCCTCGCCGCGCGGAACGCCGGTGAGCCGGGCGCCGAGCCGCGCGCCGGCGTACTTGCCGCCCCACGAGACGGCGAGGAAGACGGCGACGGCGAGCAGGCCGCGCGGGCCGAGGCCGGTGAGGTCGACGGACAGGCCGGTGAGCGCGAAGAAGACCGGTACGAGGAGCGCGCCCGCGTGCCGCATCGGGAGCTCGATCGTGTGCCGCAGCTCCTCGGCGGCGTCGCGCGGCATGGCGAGACCGAATGCGAAGGCGCCGATGACGGCGTGGACGCCGAGGCGGGACGTGACCCAGGCGGAGAGCAGGAGCCCGCTGCCGACGATCAGCAGCGCGAGGAACGGGTGGCCGCCGGCGCCGACGGGCAGGCGGAGCATCCGGCGCAGCAGCGGGCGGACGACGAACGCCATTGCGACGGCGTAGCAGGCGACTTGGCCGAGCCTCAGGAGCGCGTGACCGGACCCGGACGACCCGGCGGACCCGGGACCGCGGGCCGCGGCGGCCAGGCAGACGACGGCGCACCACGCCGTGATCTCGGTGAGCGCCCCGCACGCGGTGGCCATGGCGCCCGTGCCGGAGGCCTGGAGCCGGTTCTCGCCCACGATGCGGGCCATGACCGACAGGGCGCTCGCGGAGAGGGCGATTCCGAGGAACGCGGCGAACAGCCACGGTGAGGCGGTGGCGCCGAGCAGCCACGGGAAGCGGGTGGCGACGACGGCCGCCAGGACGAGGGCCAGCGCGAACGGGATCAGGACGGACGCGGCGGTGACGGCGAGCACCGCCCTGACCCGGCCGCTCAGCAGCCGCAGGTCGAGTTCCCAGCCGGCGGCGAACATGAAGAGGACGATGCCGAGTTGGGCGACGACCGCCAGGTGCGGGCGCACGTCCGGCGGGAAGAGCGCGTCGGTCAGGTGGCCGGGGAGGAGCCCGAGCACACTGGGCCCGAGGATGACGCCGACCGCGATCTCGCCGACGACGACGGGCTGGCGCAGCCGGGTGCGCAGCGGGGTGAGGAGGAGGCCGATCAGCAGGACGGCCGCGATGTCGGCCAGTACCGTCGCGGATGGGGTGGAACCTTCCAAGTCGAGCGCCTTCCTGGGACGGGACCAGGCGTCAAGAGCCGCGAGGGGAGCGCGGCTTCTGCATTATGCGGAAGGGTCGGTTCGTCGGCGTCGCAACTCGTACGTGTCGGCGGCGCTCCGGGGCCCGCGCGTGCCCGGTGGCCGAGGCCGCGCGCCCGGGCAGCGGCTCTCCGGAGTCGAGCCCGGGGGAGTCGAGCGCGCGGTGAGCCGGGCTCGGGTGAGCCGAGCGCGCGGTGAGCCGGGCTCGGCCTCACCGCGCCGGCGAGGCCTCGCGGGCGGCCTGCTTGACGGCGGCGATCAGCTGGTGGCGGCGGGTGCGCAGGTCCGCGTGGCGGACGGCGAGGGAGACGCTCCCGATCACGGCGCCGTCCGTGCCGAGGACGGGCGCGGCCAGGCAGGCCAGGCCGGTGCGGGCCTCCTCGACGTCCAGGGCGACGCCGGTGCGGCGGATCCGCCGGAGCTCCTCGTCGAGGCGCTCGGCGGAGGCGATGGTGTTGGGGGTGAACCGGCGCAGGCCGGGCTGTTCGACGTAGCGGCGGCGTGCGGCGGCCCCGGCGGCGGCCAGCGCGATCTTGCCGTGCGCGTAGGCGTGCGAGCGGGGGTCGACGCCGACGGCGAGGTCGGCCTGCTCGTCGCCGTCGGCCGCGAAGGTGCGCACGTCCGCGATGACCAGGCCGTCGCCCTGGTAGGCCACGTAGTTGGCGGACGCGCGGGTGGCGTGACGCATCCGGGCGAGGACGCCGTCGATCCCGTCGCCGCCGTCGGTCAGGCCCATCTGCCGCTGGAACGCGCGGTGGAGCGCGGAGACCCGGTAGCCGAGGGTGTAGCCGCCGTCGGTGCGCACGAGGTAGCCGCGCTCGGTGAGCGGCGCGAGGAGCGTGTAGGCCGTCGAGAGGGCGCAGCCGAGGCTGCGGGCGAGGGCCTTGGCGGAGACGGGCGTGGGCGCCCCGGCGACGAGTTCCAGCACCTCCAGGGTGCGGTCCGCGGCGCGCGGCCCGGTCTGACCGGCCATGGGGTGCTGCTCCTCCTGCTCGTCCTCCGTGGTCACTCCAGTGTGCCGGTGATCCGATCGGCGCGATCACCGGCCCCTGGTCCAAGCCCCCCGGCCTCCCGGCCCCCTGGTTCGGGCGTCCCGGCCGGAGGCCTCAGGCCTCGCTGGGCGCGAGTTCGCCCATGAGGTCCCAGCCGTCGCGGTCGGGGAGGTCGACGCTGATGATCTTCGGCCGGGCGGCGATCGCGTGGGACAGCTTCTCCATGGCCTCCCGGAAGTGCGCGGACTCGACGTGGGCCCGGCCCGCCTCGCCGTCGCGGAAGCCCTCGACGAGGACGTACTCGTCGGGGTCCGCCACGCTGCGGGACCACTCGTAGAACAGGTTGCCCGGCTCGGCGCGGGTGGCCTCGGTGAAGTCGTGGACGATGTCGAGCCACTGCTCGCTGTACTCGGGGCGGACGGGGAACTTCACGGTGATGAAGATCATGGGAGGCCTCTCTGATCCGGGCGCTCGGTGGGTGGGTGCCTCCACACCGTGACCGACCGCCCGGCGCCGCGTGAAACGCGTGCCGCCGCGATTCCGGCCCTGCCGGAAAACGCGCGAGGTCGGCACGCGGGTCCGCTAGGAGCCCGCCTGCGGGCCGCCCAGCCGCTCGAAGGACGTCCGCCACGACCCCTCCACCGGCCGCCAGCCGTACGCGGTCCGCGCGAGCCCGCCGTCCGCGCCGCGTGCCCAGCGGGGCCGGTCGGTGCTCGGCTCGGGTGCGGCCACGCCGAGCGCGCGGGCGAGGACGGGGACCCACTTTCGCGCCGGGGCCGGCTCGTCGTCCACGACGTTGACCGCGCCGCTCGGCCAGTACAGCGCTGCGACCGCCGCCCGCGCCGCGTCCGTGACGTGCAGGAACGACGTGACGGCGCCGTCCGCGGCGAGCTCGCCCCGCCGTAGCCGCTGCTCGATCAGGCCGCCCGGCTCGTACCAGGTGCCGGGCCCGTGCAGCATGCCGTACCGCAGGACGACGGCCTCCGGCAGCTCGGCCGCCGCGAGCTCCAGTGCGAGCACGCCGTCGACGGTCGTGGCGCGCGGTTCGGGCGCGCCGGTGTCCAGGGCCTCCGTCTCGTCGGCCGGCTCCTCGCCCGGGCCGTACGCCCAGCAGATCGACTGGGCGACGATCCGCGGCACCCCGGCCCGGCGGGCGGCGTCCACCAGGCTGCGGGTGCCCTCGCGGCGGATCCGGGCGTTCTCGGCCAGGCTGCCGTCCGCGAGGGCCGTGAGCTGGTGGACGATCGCGTCCGGCGCCGCCGCGGCGACGGCCTCCGCCGTGGCCCCGCGGTCGAGGACGTCCAGCCGGACCGCGTCGGCCCCGTGCTCGCGCAGCCACGCGACGCCGCCCTCGGACCGGGAGGCGGCCGTGACGCGGTGCCCCGCCCGGTGCAGGAGCGGCACGAGCTGCCGTCCGACGGCACCGGTCGCACCGGCGAGGAAGACGTGCATGGGGTCCACCCTTTCCCTCCCGTTCGGCGCCGGGGGCCGTTCCGTGCAGGCCCTCGATCACCGCTCTCTCATACGATCAAGCTAAGAGGTGAATGGACCGGATCCCCAGGCCAATCCGGCGGCAGGGAAGTGGGCCAATCGGCGGGCCGACGGGGCGTCACACTCGGTGCCGTGCTCAGCGCGTCAGTGGCTCAGCGCGCCAGCAGCTGCCGCAACTGGTCGACGATGAACTGCGGTTCCTCCTCCAGCACCCAGTGATTGGCGTTCGGCACGACGGCGGTGGTCACGTGCGAGGCCACGTGCCCGAGATCGCCCCCGACCGACTCGCGCATGCTGTTCTGACCGCCGACACCCAGCACCGGCATCGTCAGCGGGTTGTCGTCCAGCAGCGCCTGCACGTCGCGCTCGCCCTGGTCCTGCTGGCGGAAGAACTCGAAGCCCGCGTGCGTGCTGCCCGGGCGGCCGTATGCGGCGACGTACTCGCGCTGGTTGCCCGCGCTCGGCGCGCGGCCGTCGCGGTTGTAGACGGAGCCGTAGAAGACCTTCTCCCGGCCCGCGACCAGCTGCTCGGCGACGCCGTTCGCCTGGCCGTTGACGAAGGAGTCCCACCAGAGCAGGTTCGGCTTCGAGGCGACGAGCTGCAGGTACCAGGTGGTCGGCGGCGCCTCCAGGATCGCGAGGTGGTCCACCCGGTCCCGGTACCGGGCCGCGTAGGCGAGCGCCACCCCGCCGCCCACGTCGTGGCCGGCCACCGCGATCCTGGCGTCGCCGAAGCCCAGCTGCTCGACGACGGCACGCACGTCGGAGGCCAGGGTGAGGGCGGTGTACGTGCCGTACTCGTCGCCGCGGGCGGGCTGCGAGCGGCCGAGTCCGCGCAGGTCGACGGCGATCACGGTGTGGTCCTGGGTGAGCGCGGGCGCGACCCGGTCCCAGGCCCGGAGGGTTTCCGGCCACCCGTGCAGCAGCACGAGCGCGGGGCCGTGCCCGGCGATCGCGTAGTGGATCCGCAGGCCGTCGCTGACGGCGTAGCCGTCCTTGAAGCCCGGCAGGCCGCCGGGCGGGGTGGCGGCGGCCTCGGCGGCGCCACCGGCGGCGGTGAACATCGTGGTCGCGGCGAGCGCGGCGGCGGCTGCGGCGACCGGCCAGCGGCGCTGATGCCTCGTCAATCTGCTTGTGAACGGCATGACTTCCCCCGGAGTGAGCGGTCAGGTGATCGTCTTCGCTTGGGGCGCATCGTAGGACAGCAAGTCGACGTCCCGGGAGCGCAGTTGGGGGATCCGTGTTCGGCCCTCCGGCTGCCCGGTCGGCGCCGCCGCTGGTCAGGACTCGCCGGGGTCCGCCACGAGGGGCCCGTCCCGTCCGTCGACTTGGCTCGAATCAATGGCCTCCCTTGGCGTGATCCACTTGCCGGCTGCTGCCGCGCGTCGCCACTCCGTCGTGTTCACCCCCTGTACGCGGACGGCCACCCCGTGGTGACATGTTCGCGTCAAAGCCGGGGTGGGGCAGGCCCGGGCCGGCCGTGCCCGCCCGCCCCGGACCCGTGGACGATCGAAAGGGGAACCCCATGCTGCTCCGCGTGCTGGCCGCGACCGGTGTCGTCGCCTCGCTCTTCGGCGCACCCGCCTCCGGTGGCGACTCGCTCCCGACACCGCCCGACCGGATCGTCATCGACGTCGCGACGGTCAACGGCTCCGGCTGCCCGGCCGGGACGGCCGCCGTCGCCGTCTCCCCGGACAACACCGCCTTCACCGTCACCTACAGCCAGTACCTCGCCCAGGTCGGCGTCGGATCGAAGCCCACCGACTTCCGGAAGAACTGTCAGCTCGACCTCCGCGTGCACGTCCCGCAGGGCTTCACCTACGCGATCGCCTCCACCGACTACCGCGGCTACGCCCACCTGGAGAACGGGGCGACCGGCGTCCAGCGGGCCGGCTACTACTTCCAGGGCGACCCGCAGACCGCCTACGGGACCCACCGCTTCAACGGCCCGCGCGACGACAACTGGCAGGCGACCGACACCGTCGACGTCGCCGCCCTGGTCTGGGCCCCCTGCGGGGAGGAGCGCAACTTCAACATCAACACCGAACTCCGGGTCGCTGCGGGCTCCTCGGACCCGACCACCACGACGAGCTTCATGACGATGGACTCGACCGACGGGAGCATCAACACCGTGTACCACCTCGCCTGGAAGACGTGCCCCTGATCCGCTGAGGCGCGGCGTGGTCGGAGCGCCGCCACGCTCCGACCACCCCGCGTGCGGCGGTGATCAGCAGGTGATCGTCACGGAGAACGGACGGTCGTCGTCGACGCCCGGGGGAGTGGCGGTGCGGACGAACAGCGTGTCGGCCGAGAAGACGGCGAAGGCGCCGCCGGTCGCGAGCGCGAAGGCCGTCGTGCCCACCATGAGCTTCCTGGGCCTGGTCATGGGTTCTCTCCCGTCAGATGTGAAGACCGGGAAAGGATGAGCCGTCCCACCCGGGCTGTCCGCAGTCCTTCCTAGCGGGTCTCCGGGCCCCGGCACAGTACTTGTCAGGGACAGTTCGCCCCTGTGGGCGAGGGGTCGTCTCCACGCCGGCACCGCCGGAGCCGGCGGCCCCTCTGGACCCACGTGCTACGGCGTCGCGATCACCAGGAGCGTCCGTGCCCCGGCGGCGCCGGAGAGGCGGCAGCGGTGGGGGACGTCGCCGCGGTAGTGGGCGCTCTGGCCGGCCCGGAGGACGACGGGGGGCTCGCCCTCGATCTCCAGGACCACCTCGCCCTCCAGGACGTAGAGGAAGTCCTCGCCGGGGTGCTCGAACCAGCCTCGTTCGCCCTGGCCGGGCTCGAAGCGGTGCTCGTAAGCCTCCATCAGGGAGCTGCGGCCACCCGGGATGAGGACGCGGGCGATCTGGCCGGCGGACTCGGTCACCCGGATCACCTGGGGGTCGTCCTCATGGCTCACCGCGCCGCTGCGGGCCGGCGGGCGCAGGAAGGTGCCGGGCGGCACGTCCAGGGCGTCCGCGATCCGGTAGATCGACGTCAGGCTCGGGGTGGTGAGTCCGCGTTCGAGCTGGCTCAGGAAGGGCTGGGAGAGGCCGGAGCGGGCGGCGAGTTCGGCCATGGGGACGCCGAGCTCCTTGCGGCGGCTGCGGACGAGGCGGCCGACGGCGAGGGCCTCGGGCGAGGGTTCGGGGCGGGACACGCTCGTGAACGTACCTCATCGGTGCCGGGCGGGCCGAGGCCGCCCGAAGGGTTCCCGGGCGCTCCCCGGAAGGTTTCGCACGGCTGCAACATGCCGTTTATAAGCGTCGTCAATTATTGATGTCACTTATATCGGACCGTGTCCCGGCCCCGGCGCACACCCGGCGGCCGGTGAGGAGACGAGCGCGTTGCACCCCACCGAATCCCCGCCCCGGAGATCCCTGACCGCCCTCGCCCCGGCGCTCGTGACGGCCGCCGTCGTCCTCGCCGGATGGTCCGCGCTCGCCGCCTCCGGGGCCGTCGCGCCCGGCCTGCTGCCCACGCCCGCCGCCACCTGGCGCGCCCTCGTCGAGAGCGCCCGCACCGGCACCCTGGGCACCGACCTCGCCGCCAGCCTCGGCCGGGCCGGACAGGGCTTCGCGCTCGGCGCCTCCCTCGGCGCCGCGCTCGGTTTCGCCACCGGCTACCTGCCGCGCCTGTCCGCCGCCGTCACCCCGGTCGTCTCCTTCCTGCGCCCGATCCCCGCCGTCGCGCTCGTCCCGCTCGCCACCGCCTGGTTCGGCGTCGGCGAGACGGCCAAACGGCTGCTGATCGCCTACGCCGTGCTGCTCGCCGTCTGGCTCTACGTCCACGACGGGGTGTCCCGGGTGCCCGCCACGCACCTGCGGGCCGCGCGCTCCCTGGGCGCGCCGCTGCACCGCCGGTTCGCCGCCGTGCTGCTGCCCGCCGCCGCGCCCGCCCTGCTCGCCGCCCTGCGCTACGGCGCGTCGGTGGCGCTGCTGGCCCTGGTGGCCGCCGAACTCGGCGGTGCCCAGAGCGGGTTGGCCTACCGGCTGCAGGTGGACGGCCAGTTCCTGCGCACCGACCGGATGTTCGCCGGGCTGCTGGTGCTCGGCCTGCTCGGCGTCGCGGTCGACCTCGCCCTCGCCGTGCTCGGGCGCCGCCTCGTCCACTGGGACGCGTCATGAGCAGGGACGTGCACCTGGACGGCCTGACCGTCGCGTACGGCTCGCGCCGCCGCGCCGCGCCGGTGCTCGACGCCACCGATCTGCGGCTGCCCGCGGGCTCGTTCACCGCGCTGCTCGGCCCGAGCGGCTGCGGGAAGTCGACCGTCCTCGGCGCGGTCGCGGGCTTCGTCCGCCCGACGGCCGGGCGGGTGGTCGTCGGCGGCGAACCCGTCACCGGGCCCGGGCCGGACCGCGGTGTCGTGTTCCAGCACTACGCGCTCTTCCCGTGGCTCACCGCACGCGGGAACGTCGAGTTCGCGCTCAAGCGCCTCGGACTCCCGCGCGCCGAACGCCGGCGCCGGGCGCTCATTGCCCTCGACGAGGTGGGCCTCGCCGACAGCGCCGCCACGTACCCGGCGCAGCTGTCCGGAGGCATGCAGCAGCGGGTCGCACTCGCACGGGCGCTCGCCGCCGAGCCCGAAGTCCTGCTGCTGGACGAGCCGTTCGGCGCGCTGGACGCGCTCACCCGGGCGCGGATGCAGGAGCTCCTCACCCGGCTGTGGCGGCGCACCGGCACGACCATGCTCTTCGTCACCCACGACATCGGCGAGGCGCTGGCCGTCGCCGAACGCGTCGTGGTCCTCGGCGGCCGGCCCGGCCGGGTCGTCGCCGACCACACCGTGCCCCAGGACGACCCGGACCTGCACGACCTGATCGCCGGTCACCTCGGCCACGCCTGAAACCGTACGGAAGGAACCCTCCCATGCTGCCCAGACCCCGCGCCCTCGCGGGACTCCTGCTCGGCCTCCTCCTCGCCCTCACGGCCACCGCCTGCTCCTCCGCTCCCACCGCGTCGAACGGCGCGCCGGCGGTCACCATCGCTGGCAGCGACTACCTCGGCGGCGCCCAGGTGTACGTCGCGCAGGAGCGACGGCTGTGGGCCGGCGAGGACGTCCAGGCGCGCCTGCAGTCGTTCCCCACCGGGCGGGACGCGCTCAACGCCGTCCTCGGCGGCCAGGCGCAGCTCGGCGTCGTCGGCGACCTGCCCGCCGTGACCGCCGCGCTCACCGGCCGCGACCTGCGGATCGTCGCCGACCTCTCCCGCTTCTCCGACTGGCGGCTGCTCACCCGCACCGACCGCGGCATCACCCGCCTCGACCAGCTGCCCGGCCACCGGATCGGCGTGCCCCAGGGCACCAACGCGGAGTACGCGCTCGCCCGGATGCTCGCCCCCGCCGGTCACACCGCCGCGGACGTCCGGACGGTCAACCTCGCCCCCAACCAGATCCCCGCCGCGCTCGCCCACGGCGACATCGACGCCGGGGTCACCTTCCCCAGCTCCTACGACGCCGCTCGCACCGCCCTCGGTGACCGCTACGCCGAGCTGCGCTTCACCGACTACACCGCCCACACCCTGCTCGTCGCCGGCCCCGGCGCCACCGACCAGGCCACCACCGCCGTCCTGCGCGCCCTGCTCCGCGCGCAGTCCGACCTCACCGCCGACCCGCCGGGCGCCCGCCGCGCCGTGCTCGCCCAGGCCGGCGGCACGCTCGACGCCGCCTACGTCGACGCCTTCCAGCCCGCCTACGAGTACCGGCCGACGCTCTCCGCCGAACTCCTCCAGCACCTCCGGGACGAGGCCGTCTGGGCCGCCACCGCCCAGGGCCTGCCCGCACCCGCCGACCGCGACACCCTGCTGCGCCGGCTGCACACCGCACCGCTCGCCACGGCCGACCCGGCCGCGGTCACCGCACACTGACCCCCCTCACCCACCACCACGGAGGCCCCGCCATGACCACCCCCGTCGACCAGAACACCCTCCGCCGCCGCGGCGTCGGCCTGCGCGCCCACGATCCCGCCCGCAGCTTCGGCGGCTACACCCTCTACACCCCGATCGCCGGCCCCGGCGACGTCCACCTCGTCGACATCGAGGGCCGCACCGCCCACACCTGGCGCCTCCCGCACCCGCCGGGGCGGCACGCCCGGCTGCTCCCCGGCGGCACGCTCTTCCACCAGGCCAAGGACACCTCCGGTCCCGGCCTCTTCCCGATCTGGGACGTCTACCACGGCGGCATCCTCCAGGAGATCGCCCCCGACGGCACGGTGCTGCGCGAGGTCCGCCACCCGTTCCACCACCACGACGCCTCCGTGCTGCGCAACGGCAACCTGCTGATCCTCGCGGTCGAGCGGCTCACCCCGGCCGACGCGAGGCGCATCCGCGGCGGCATCCCCGGCTCGGAGGCCCCCGGCGGCGTCGTCTTCGGCGACGTCGTCTACGAACTCACCTGGGACGGCGAGGTGGTGTGGCGATGGGCGGCGATCGACCACCTCGACCCGGAGGCCACGCCGCTGGACCCGCACTTCGCCCGCGAGCACTGGCCGATGGCCAACACCGTCAACGAACTGCGCGACGGCGGCGTCCTGGTGGGCTTCCGCAGCGCCTCCACCGCCGTCGCCGTGGACCGCGCGGACGGGTCCGTGCGCTGGCGGATCGGCCCCGACGTGCTCGCCCAGCAGCACTACCCGCACGAACTCGCCGACGGCAACGTCCTGGTGTTCGACAACGGCACCTACCGCGACACCACCTCGGTGCCGTACTCCCGGGTGCTCGAAATCGAGCCCGTCACCGGCCGGACGGTCTGGACGTACGAGGACAACCCGCCGCAGAACTTCTACAGCCCGTACATGTCCAGTGCCCAGCGCCTCGCCAACGGCAACACCTTCATTGCGGAGGGCTCCTTCGGCCGGCTCTTCGAAGTCACCCCCGAGGGCGACGTGGTGTGGGAGTTCGTCGTGCCCGAGTTCGGCTCCTTCGGGGCGGGCGTCGGCCTGGAGTCCTCCCGCGGGGCCCAGAACGCGGTGTTCCGAGCCTACCGGTACGCGCCGGAGGAGATTCCCTGGCTCTGAGCGGTCCCCAAAGCTCAGGGGCCCGCGGGCGGTTGCCGCCGCGGGCCCCGGCACCCGGCTGACGCGTTCCCGTCTGTCGCCTGTCGGTCCCTGCCCGTAGGGTGAGCCTCCGTTCCGCACGATCGGTGCGGACGGCCATCGGGGGACAACTCGGACGGAGTGGTATGGATATGAAGAATCGTCGGTTATGGACGCGCGTGCTGTCGGCGTTCGCACTCGTCGCGGCGGTCATCGTGGGCAGCACGATGAGCGGCGCGACCAGTGCCGAGGCCAAGCCCGCGTGGGGCTGGGGCAACGGCCGTTGGTCGTGTTCCGGTGCGCCGGTGCCGGCCGGCTGGGTCATCACGGGCTACGACAGCAAGGGCTGCAACTTCGCGGGCTCGTGGTACCAGCAGCCGGTCTCGGACGGGATCTGGACGTGTTCCGGGTCCCCGGTCGTCCCCGGCTACGTGATCATCGCGCACGACCAGCGCGGCTGCAACGGGATCGGTTCCTGGCGGCACGGCCTCGTCCACGACGGGATCTGGACGTGTTCCGGCTCCCCGGTGGTCCAGGGGTACGTCATCACCGACCACCAGCAGAGCGGTTGCGGCGGGATCGGCGCGTGGCGGCACAACGTGGCGCGCGACGGGATCTGGACGTGTTCCGGTTCGCCCGTCGTCCAGGGGTACGTCATCACCGACCACCTGCAGTCCGGCTGCGGTGGCATCGGTGCCTGGCGGCACAACACCGCGCGCGCCGGTCTGTGGACCTGCCCGGGGTCGCCGGTCCCGGCCGGCTTCCGGGCGGCGGCCTTCCAGGCCTCCGGTTGCCACGGCATCGGCGCCTGGGTGCTGGTGAAGGCCTGACGGCCCAGCCGTAAGCCGTAAGCCGTCGGCCCGGTGTCCTCCCCTGTGAGGAC